>CBDUUS010000260.1:0-2595 GCA_965370465.1 uncultured bacterium
GCATAAGTATCTTTCTCTATTTCCCATCCCTTTAGACCATACACAAGCATAGGAAGCCGGTAGCTATATTCGATTTCTAAATACCTATTAATAATCAACCAATCTATTTTTGAAGTAATTTCATAAATTGATAGACCCTTGTAGTATTCATATCCGGGATTGCTATTAAGACCCTTCTCCAATATAGTTTTATCTTTGGATCCTTTCAGTATTTTAGCCAAAAGGCTTCGTCCCCCTTCCATTATTAGATCATCAGCTCCTCTTAAGATTACTTTAATTTCTTCATTTAATAATGGACCTGATTCCTGAGGATGCAGACTGGCAGAAACTCTTATTACTTTTTTACTCATTTTAATATTATTACTAATATCTATTGCTATTGCTTTAAATATAATAGTATTGCCGTAGCATTTGTATATTGTATATACATTATATCTGATTTATTTGAAATATAATTAATTTTAGTTCAGATCCTGTATGTCTTTGTGGAGTAATCTATGATTAATTACTCCGGGGTCCACTGTTTAGAAAGTCTATCATAGAATTTGCAGCTTCCTCATAATAGATAGGATTTTTCTTAAATCTAATGGAAAGATTAAGCTTTTCTGACAATGGAGTTAATATTTTCTTTAAATTCCTATTACTTACAATCAAAGTTTCAGGAATAGTATTAAGCTTTCCTGCCAGGTTTAGTATTTCCTCGGCTACAAGCAGGTTTTGCTTTCTTAAACTGGATACACTGTGACCCAGGATTTCCCCTGTCGTAGCATCTATTCCCAGAAATACAAGCGGCATATATGGTCTTGCTTTACCGTCCTTAATACGTAGCGGGAAAAAATCACAGCCGATCTCCCAAGATCCCTTTCTTTGAGGAAATTTCTTCAAGATCTTTTTCAATTTAACTTCATTTATTTGGGCATTTTCCCATTTTTCTCTATAAGGTTCAGCTTCTATAAATCTATCCTTCCACAAAGTATTATCATTACTTTTAAAAGGTTCCCTCACAAAATAATAGTTATTCTTATCTGTTTCAAAAAGATTTCTTTTATGCTTAAATCTCTTACATACATTGATAGATTGTTCCAGGACAATCTCAAAAAATCCTACTTCATCCTCAGTTAAATACCATGGGTAATAACCTGGAATATATGTCCTGAAAAACGGCAATGCATTCTTATTCTGAGACTCCATACAAAGTTCTTTTAATACTGATTTATCCCTTCCATCAAGGTAGGATTCATCTTCTTCAAATGTCAATGATATACAGTACTGTGAGGACATCATCTCTAAACTTTCTTTATATATCTCACCAGATAGTACCTTAAGATATCCGTATAGGCCCCTGGGACCGAGATATGCATTTATTCCAAAGACTTCTCCTGCATTACCAAGGATGCAGACATAGCCGATTAGACCACTTCCGGGTCTCATGACTCCGAACATGTCAGTGTCTTCCATATATTCCCAGCATCTGATTTCTTTGAATTTTAGAGCCAGATCATATAATTTTTTTAATTTTGAAGCTGCTGGAATTTTCTCATCCATGGTTTATACACCCCTGTCTTGATAAATTCTGCTAATTCATTTTCCCAGTAACATTTTATAGATCTTTTCATTCATTGCAACAATTCGATCATACTCTCTGTGTTCTTTTTCTTTTTCCATGGGAGTACGCTTATCAATAAAACCTATTTTAGCCATAGTTTCTTCATATGAAATTAATTGAGAAGCATCGTTTTCTATTTCCCTTATACCTTTGTCCAATATTCGTTTTTCCTCTTTAACTCCTCCATCCACAACTTTTGAGGAATACCCGAAGAATGTCATCTCGTACAAAGAATGTGCTGTTACGTCTGCATTTCCATAAACTTCAAGACATTTATCTAAAATAGTAAAATTTAGCCATACATCCCAGGAAGTCATCTCGAGTGCATAATGGTTTTTATCACCCTTTACTATACCAAACACATCAAAAATAAAGATACCTGGCTCAATGCAATCCTCTATTTTTGCCACAACAAGAGTAACCGGTGGTTCGCAGAGTCCGGGTTCGAGTACCTTTAATTCTTCAAGCACCTTTTTATAGGCTTCATAAGCGCCATCTTTATGATTGTATTCTTTATCAAGCACAGCCCACACATGATTATAATTTACAGTATTTATTAGTTCTTTAAAAATCATTTTTCCACCATAAAAAATAAAGATCAGCATTCTATTTTATACAGCCTGGATCTTTTATTAAAAAAATTATCAGAATCAAAATTAAATTGATTATATTTTACCAGATTATTTTCTTACTTATAATGTAAAATCAGGTTTTTTATTTTATTTAAAATTTATTTATTAGGGGTTTGAAAGAGCAGACCACCAAATTTCTGCCAGCGGCCGGGCGGAGGAAAACGCTGGCAGAAATTTAGAAATGAATGGCTCTAGGAAAGAATCAGAAAAACTTAATTTTGGTTCGAATAATGCAGTTTGGCTCCGCGGTCTGGATTTTCATCAAACTATTTCAATAATATTGCCCAATACAGTTCATTTCTGTAAGAAAAAAAATTTATAGGACGTGTCTATTTTAAAAGTACTTCTGATTTAATC
>CBDUUS010000261.1:0-2593 GCA_965370465.1 uncultured bacterium
GCCGCTCCATTTATCAGCAACCCCAAAAGCAATCGGAGCAATACCGGTTCCTTCTAGTTTTGAAACCATTTTAACAAGATCATCTGTAGTTTCAGGTTCTTTTAACCCATAATCTTCCAGCAAACCTTTGTTTACCATTACCTGTAAGTTATTTAGAGAAACAGGAACACCATAGACTTTGCCATCTACTTTCATTAAATCAAGAGCACTTGGATATATTACATTTGCCCATTCATTATCATTAGCCTCTAAATAAGGGTCCAAATCAACAATTGATCCAGTTTGTGCCATGGAAACATATGGGCCGCCGGGCTCAACCAGAAATATATCCGGTGCATCACCGGAAGCAATCAATGCTGCTAAAGTAGATTGAAACTCACTATATCCAACAACTTGCTTATCTATAGTTACATTTGGATATTTTTTTATAAAATTTTCCTCCACTTGAGTATTGATTGTCGGGTATGCACCCGGTTCCTGGGTAAAGAAAATAAGTGTAACTGGTTCTTCTTCAGCTACTTCCTCTTCTGCCGGTGCTTTTTCTACAATTGCTTCTTCTTTGCAACTAATTACTGCAAAGCCCATAGTACAAATAAACACGATTACTATAAACCAAATAAATAATCTTTTCATCTTAAATCCCTTTCTCAAATTTTATTAATATTAACTCATACTTTCCCTGAGGGTTAGTATTATAGCCTCATATCATATACCACCTCCTAATGATTAACCTAATTTTAGTTCATATATCTTTCTGCTATTTCCTCTCCTTTCTCCTTATTTAACAATGTCTTTATAATAATATTTTATAAGTATCATTTACCCTGGGAAACCCATGAGTCCAACATAGGCAAGATTATCCTGAGTAATATCCATTCTTCCGAATTGAACAATTACTTCTATATCGCTTTTTACTCTTAAAGCATATTGAGTAAGCCTCTCTATCTTTACTCCTCCTATCTCTTCTGGCCGATCCATCCTGAAGCACTTGACTCTCTTTGAAAGTACCTTTAATTTAATAGCTTCGATCGGTTCCCTGTCTTCAAAGTAAACATCTAAAAATATTTCTGCATCCTCTTTTTGATAATTAAGTATTATCAGAGCCTCATGTCCTTCCAATCCAGCATCAGCAGTTTTGTTTTTTAATGGGACCCAGCCATCCGCTATGTACCAGGTCCTGGAGCCATGTTTTGAGTTAACTTCCATTCAAGCCTCACTTTATTAATTCAGGTATATATTTTTGATTAAATTTAGTTATAAGCTCAGCTCCATTTTTTCTGACGATATAAGTCTCTTCATCCCTGAATGCCCCCCAGGAGAAATCCTTAAAATAAGCATCTATACAAACCGCCATATTTTCAACAACAACAATATCTTTTGTGGAAGAAAAAAATGGAGTCTCACATTCAAGCATCCCGCTGGAATGAACCGAGCCGTAGGGACTATATTTTTTATATCCATATTTTGTTAAGAATTTACCGTAAACTTCAAAAAGCTGCCTTGACGTCACGCCTGGCTTCAAAGTATCTGCTACAATATTTTTTGCTTCGTACGCAACTTTGACTGCTTCTTTTATTTCACCTGGTATTTTACCAAGGACTACCGGGGTACATATTGGTGCATTATATCCTTCATATAATGTCCCTGCTGAAGGGTTTATCATCTCACCCTCCTTTACTTTCCTGAGAGTATTTCTGCACATGCACAGATTAGAATTTTCTGGTCCTGAAGGAACCATTGGACTAAAAGATAATGTATAGGCTTCGGCACCCAGTCTTAACATTTGGCTCTCTATATCAGCCTGTATATCAAGCTCTGTTACTCCTGGCTTTATCCTGGGTATTGCATACTTAAAAGTATCTGTTATTATCTCTGCCGCCTTTTTTATACACGCAATCTCATTTTCTGACTTTCTCATCCTCAGTTCATACATAAGAGCTTCAGCACTTGATTTTTCTGCATTTGGGAAAATTTTCTCTAATTTTTTATATATCTCATAAGGAAATATAAGATCACCTATTATTCCGATTTTTCCTATACTGTATTTATCCTTAAGCTCTTTGAATAGATCTTCAAAATCAAATTGTCCCCCTATATTATACTCAACCCCGGATACCTCTCCTACCTCTGGGAATATTCTTACATCTTTTACTTTTGATTTATGTTTTGACCATTCATGGCATGCCTGCCCTGAACACATTATAGGTTCGCCTTCAAGAGGTATTATTAGTGCTGCGCTTTCATTAATCGGAGAAACATCTGTGAAGTATCTGACTGCTGATGGATCAAGCAAGTTTGAAAATACTGCTACAAGATCTATCTTTTCCTTTTCCATTTTTTCTTTAAACTTTTGCATTCTTGTTTTGAATTCTGTATCAGGAATTTTCGGAAAGTCTTTCATGGTATCTCCCTTTGTTCAATCGTTTGCACATTCATTAAAAAAATAAAATAAAGTTTTTATTGGTTAGCTAATAAGTTCAATCGATTGCACATAGAATATCATGTATATTTTTCAATGTCAAACTTTTTGAAAATTCTTTTGGCCTATCTTAAATATCCTGCATTTAAACTGAATTTGAGAAGTCTATTCATT
>CBDUUS010000262.1:0-2590 GCA_965370465.1 uncultured bacterium
AGTGGAGAATTAAATCAGAAGATCTACAATCTTTTATTGACAGTAGATGTAATAAATAAAGCATCTACGTATTTTTTTCACAATTCAAGCTGCGCTTGTCCGCTGTCTTCCCTGCCCTGCAACTCGATGTATTTTTGTATAATCTCTTCACTGATTCCAACCGTTGATACAAAGTAGCCTATCGACCAAATACCCTTTACTCCCCAGTATACCTTGTCTAAAAACGGAAAGTGCTTCCTCATTGCTTTTCCTGTATTTGTTTTTATAAGCATTACCACACTACTTACCGACATCTTTGGCGGTATTGATACCATAATATGCATATGGTCTATATTGGTGTTAACCTTAATTATTTCAATCTCGGGATGGAATTTACTTATCTGTTGCACTTTCCGTTTTAAGTATTCTCCCATTCCTTTTTTTAATATCTTTCTTCGGTATTTGGTCGATATCACTACGTGATATCTTGTGTAATATACCGCATGACTTTGCTTCCTATATTTCATAGAGCTTATTATACCAAAGACAGCGGAGCGCCTCCATCTCCGGGCTTACGCCCGAAGTATTAGTAGCGGAATAAAAATTATTGTAAAGGCATTATAGAAAAGATTACTTATTCGGATGTATATATCCGGTAGATAACTATTTCTAATATTGTTCAAGAAATTCTTTAGGTTACATAATGTATGGCTTAGCTATATTTAAATCAAAAAAATCTTTATCCCCGGTAACAATTATATCTTTTCTTTTTAAATCCATGAAGTAGGTAGAAAATATCCTCAATGTGCAGAAAGTTATTTGGTTTGATCTAAATTTAATCTTTAGTTCTCTCAGTCCTTTTCCGACAGATGATGTATGAGGGAAATTCAGAGCATGCCTTCCTCGGCCAGGAGCCATTTCCATAGAGGTACCATCTGAATCTTTTTTCCGTGAATAAATTCTTCTCTTTCCGCATCTTCCGTTATAATCATCCCGCTATCAATATTTAATTCATGCATAGCCTTTAAAAGACCTCTCAGCTCCCTATTTCTGACTTTTTCGTCCTGCATATCCCAACAGACTTGCAAAAGTCTTTTTACCTTTAAACCTTCTTTAACAACAAAATCAACCTCGCGGTGATGCGTATCCTTCCAGTAGAATATCTCTATATCAGGATTTGCAGCCTGTTTTCTTTTAAGTGCCATAAAAACAATATTTTCGGCAAGTCTACCGAGATTTTCAGAAAATCTAAAGCCAACTGTGTTGCTTAAACCAGTGTCAACTGAGTACATCTTTCTCGGGCTTTTTTCCTGCTCTTTTACTTTAAAGGAGAAACGTTTCAGAGGAAAAATTAAATAAGCCTGTTCAGCATAACCAGTGTAGTTCTTTACAGAGGTTATAAATATTTCAAGCGAGCGCTCTATTGATTTAAACGTAGTAAGTGAAGAAGTATTTGAAAGATAATATTTAATAACAGATCTTAGATCCTGCGGTTTTCTTATCTTAAATCTTTTCAGAAGGTCCTTCGATATCACATCTTCAAAATATGTCAGAAGGATCTCTTTTTTCTGTTGAGACAATACGACCTCAGGGAATGAACCAGATTCAATATACTTTCGCAGAAGCCCTTTTACTTCTGTCTCCCGGCCGACCAGATCATTTTTCCGGCTTATTGCTATATTATTGAATAATAAAAATTCACCAAATGATAATGGAAAAACTGTCAGGTCCAGATGTCTTCCAGTAAGCAGGGTGCCGAGCTCCCTGCTCAGAAGTCCCACATTAGATCCTGAGATGATGATCTTTGCCTTTGAAAGCTCATGCATCATCCTTATCCATTTCTCGAATTTGTCAATCTCCTGTATTTCATCGAGAAGTAATACCGGCGTATCTGTCGGCATGATATATTCCTGGTATGCCTTGAAGATCTTTTCGAGAAACAAGACGCCTGATTCCGTAAACCGGGGATCTTCAAAATTGACATGCATTATGTTTCTGGGGTCCTGCCCGGAATCGATCAGGTGCTTTGCCATCTGGCGCATTATAAAGGACTTTCCAGCACGTCTTGCGCCGGTGATCACAATAACTTGATTTGATGAAAATAAAGATATAAATTTTGAGAGATAACCTTAACGTTGTATACCTGTTTTTTGTTCTTTGTTCCAAAAATTCCACTCATAAAGTATTTGAATAATCTCGTCTTTATTCATATATTCCTTTTGTAAATACCAAAATTTATAAAAACTGTTATTTATAATAAAATAATATCCTAAAATGGATATTTTTCAATAATCTTTCGAGTTCAGGAAACTGGCAAGAGGAGAAGGTATATTGAAGCAGGAAAGAGAAAAGAAAACATGGACAAATTAATTGTAGTGATTTTACCTGACACGAGGGAACATTATCTTCCAACAGAAATTTTTAATTTAAAATCTTAATTAATAGAAGGAAAATAAAAAATGAGTAATTCTGAACTAAAACTAAAAAAAATTTGAAAAATACTTGCCAGGAAAAGGATAAAAGGAAATAATCATAGAACAAATAAGCGTTTAATGGGGTCAGTATATGCCCGGGACAAAAAGAGAGAAGAAAAAAGCCAAAAGAAAGATCA
>CBDUUS010000263.1:0-2580 GCA_965370465.1 uncultured bacterium
CCACCAGTCTTGTCTTTGAGCTAATATTTATTTGTTGCATATTATTGGCTATATTGATTTATTATATCTGACTGCTGAATCAAAACAGATATTATTTAATATTTAATCTTAAAAGAATTATATATTTTACCTCCGGGGACCTTTTCAATAATGGCACCGGTTATAACAGAAAATGCCGGACCCTTTTTTACATCTTTTAGAAAGGAGCCGAGCTCTTCTTCATCCCCCTGGCATATTATCTCCACTTTGCTATCAGGAGTGTTCTTTACATACCCTTTTACATCATATTTATCGGCCAGAGATACAGTAAAATACCTGAATCCTACTCCATGCACCCTCCCGGATAACAATATATTATAAGTCTTAATATTTTCAATCATATAATTATTAAAATATTTATTATAATAATAACAAAAATAATATTTTATTACAATTCTATTTTAATTAAAACTTTTATTTAAATTTTTTATCAATAAATTGCTATTTTACGTCTTTTATCCTTAAAATAGAAAAAGGATCTATCCCTTTGAGTCCTTTGATCATGACCCTGTCATTGGGATTTGCAATAGATATTGGTTCAGGGTCATTTTCCAGGAACATCTCATCAATAAGTCTCTCTTCAGGATGCTTCCCGGGCTGCAGTATATCCAGCATCTGTCCCTTTGAAAATTGATTCCTGACAGTAATGACCGGTTCATCATCCGGAGTGTCTGTGCTGCTGATGGTCCCTGCAAATATATAATCTTTTATATATCCGACATTATCATTGTCTTCAAGCTCTTTTTTATCATTTAAAAACATAAAGCCTGATGTGAAGTTCCGGTGTGATGCCCTGCCAAGTGCAGCCATCAGATATGATTTATTTTTCTCATTAAAATCATTATCCCTGATCATATTTAGAGCCATCCGGTATACCCATGTTACGAGGCTCACATAATTTTCTGTTTTCATCCTTCCTTCTATTTTTATACTATCCACTCCGGCATCCACTATAGAATCCAGTTCCGGAAGCAGGCAAAGGTCCCTTGAATTATAGATATAGGTTCCTCTCTGATCCTGTTCCACCGGGAAAAAACAGTTTGACCTTTCTTCTTCCATCAGATAATATTTCCATCTGCAGCTGTGGGCGCAGGCTCCCTTATTTGCGTCCCTGCCTGTCATATATTTTGAGAGCATGCATCTGCCTGAATAAGAAATACACAGTGCCCCGTGTACAAAGACTTCTATTTCTACAGGACTTTCACTCGATATGCTTTTTAAACTATTATAGGAGATCTCTCTGGATAGATTAATACGGCTCGCTCCCATATCAGCAGCAGCTTTTACTGCTGAAAGGTTTGTAATATTTGCCTGGGTGCTTATATGTATCCTTGCTCCGTGGAGCATTTTTATAACAATAGCCATTATGCCCATATCAGATATGATTATTCCATCGAGTTCAAGACCCTTTAACTTTCTTATATAATCTTTTAGATCCTCTATCTCATCTTCATGCACCACAGCGTTAAGAGTCAAATAAACTTTCACTCCATTTTTATGGGCATATTCAAGCCCTTCCTTAAGATCCTCTATCGAGAAATTTCCCCTTATGCTTCTCAGATTAAACTGTTTTCCGCCGACATATACCGCATCCGCTCCATACTGGACCGCATATTTTAATATTTGAAGATTATTTGCAGGAACCAGCAGTTCAGGGATTTTTCTATTGATCAATTTATTTCACTCCCCTGCATATACTCATAGCCGGGCCATCACCAATGCATGAAATGGAAGCCTTTTGCCCGGATAATAAGCATAAAATGTCACTTTGCATTATTTATATTGTTCAGATGTTCATTATAGTCATTTGTAAAAGAATGTTCATGTGTCTCGCTATTTGTTACCACAAAATAAAGATAGTCTTCATCTGCAGGATTTAAGGCGGCTGCTATGGAAGCCAGCCCTGGATTGCATATCGGGGTCGGCGGCAGGCCTGCATATAGCCTGGTATTATATTCCGTATCAGTCGCAAGGTCCGATTCTGTCAGCGGTTCTTCCCATTTCTTGAGAAAATAGCTCAATGTAGCATCTATCCCAAGCGCCATATCAATAGCAAGGCGGTTGTGGATCACGGCCGAGATAAGCTCTCTTTCTTCAGGTATATAGGCTTCTCTCTCTATCATCGAGGCTATTATCATAATGTCGTATTTTGAAAAACCCTTTTCTGCCGCAAAACTATAATCCAGATCCCCGGTCTCAAACTGGTGCTGTGCCAGCATCATCGCAATAATATCTGAGGGATCATAATCCAGTATTATTTCATAGGTCTTTGGGAAAAGAAATCCTTCCAGGCTATCGATCCCTTCAAGATAATCATAATCATAGTTATATACTTTAACAGCGTTTTCCATGTCATCTATGTCTATAAACGGCAGTTCTGAGCTATATTTATTTACGATATTATCCAGAGTATATCCTTCGGGTATGGTGACTGTATATATGACTATTGGCGCACCGTCTATTAACTTATCAAGCACGTCCCCGTATTTTGAACCGGTTACCATGTCATATATTCCCGGAACCAGATTTCTTTCTTTTTCC
>CBDUUS010000264.1:0-2533 GCA_965370465.1 uncultured bacterium
TTAGAATGATGAAAGTACAGCAAAAAATATCAGGTACCTTTAGAAGTGCTGATGGGGCCAGGACATTCTGTCGTATCAGAGGCTATATCTCTACTGTAAGAAAGAATTCACTTTCTGTAATCGATGCGATTGGGGCTGCATTTGAGGGAGACCCCATTATAGTGCCCGCCCTGTCTTAAATCATTTTATAGCAATTGAATCCAGATTGTTTATAATAATATTTATTGATAGGGGTTTACCCCCTGAACAGTAACAAAAATTATTAATATATATGGTTTTCCCTGTAAAATAAATGAGATACTGCAAAGGATGTATCTGAATCAGGAAAGGATCCTCCTGGATCTAATTATATATTTACATACTGGATAAAAGCTATGAAGACTGGTGATCTAAACAGGATAATAGACAGGATGGATTCTGAAGACATGCCTGTACTCGACCCTGGCCTTATTCCATACCAGGATGCCTTTAATTTCCAGCTTGCGCTGACTGAACAGATATATAAAAGGGATTTAAAAGGTATTATCCTTCTTCTGGAGCATCCGCCAGTCATTACAATAGGCAGCAACCGCAGTATAAAAAACCTTTTAACGCCAGAGGATGATCTGGCAGTTCTCGGTATCGAACTGATCAGTTCAAACAGAGGCGGCGATATCACTCTCCACGGGCCCGGCCAGATAATATGCTATCCTGTCTTTAATTTAAAGTTTTTTGGAAAGGATCTTAATCTTTTTGTCTATAATCTGGAACAGGTCGTAATAAATACAATAATACCTTTTGGCCTTAATAGCAGAAGGGTAAAAAAACACAGGGGCATATTTGTTGAAGATAAAAAAATAGCCTCTATCGGACTTAAAGTAAGGAAGTGGATAAGCATGCACGGATTTTCCCTTAATGTAAATATAGACCTTTCATATTTTAAGCATATTTTAGCCTGCGGATTAAAAGATTATCCTCAGACTTCCCTTTCTTCACTATTAAAAAGGGATATAACCATAAATGATGTCAAAGAGCACATATTAAAAAGCTTTGAAACCATCTTTAATATATCTACTGAAAAAGTACATCTGAAATAATCATCCGGAGACGCCTTTTTTCTTTTCCTTATCACCGTTTTCCTTCTTTAATACTTCATAGATCTCTTTTAGTACTTTTAAAGGTTCCCGGATGAGCCTTTTGGGAAAGAAAGGCATAAGTGTTGCCACGGCTTTCTTCATATCCTCATTCATGCGGTGCGGTTTTGTAAGTATCCTGTTGATAAAGTCCTCTGCAAAGACTGTGCGCAGATGCCTGCGGTCTATCTCTATCATCTTTGAACAGCTGTCACAGCTCACACTCTTAAGATAACTGCCAATATAATGTACTGTATGCGGTGATTCCTTATTGCAGTTTACGCAGAATAATACGATTTTTGTTTTTTCATCCTTCATATTCTAAAATCGCCTGCCTGTATTATATAATGCTAAATACATTATATAACGAGCATAGCAGGATTCTCAATTAGTTCTACTATATTTTGGAGAAATTTTGCACCCTTTGCCCCATCTATTATGCGGTGGTCACAGGAGACTGAAATATCCATAAAGGACCTTATTTCTATTTTTCCATCAATTGCTGCCGGTTCTGAATATATTTCTCCTACTGCAAGAATGGCCGCCTGTGGGGGATTTATAATCGCTGAAAAATTCCTTATTCCAAACATCCCGAGATTTGTTACAGTAAATGTGCCTCCCTGTATCTCTTCAAGTGCAAACTTATTATTCCTGGCCTTTTCTATAAGCTCTATTCTCTTCCTCGCAATATCTACTATTTCAAGCTCGTCGCATGAGAATATTGTGGGGACAATAAGTCCGCCCTCTACCGATACTGCCATTCCTATATTTACATCATCATATATTATATAGTCATCTCCCTGCAGTGATGAATTTACTTCAATATTTTCTCTCAGGGCGATAGCGGCTGCCCTCAGTATCAGGTCGGTAAAAGTAATCTTCACGCCATGTTTTTTTAGGACCCCTTCTTTTAACTGCTCCCTGAACCCTATCAGATTCGTGGTATCTGCTTTTGCATTAAGAACAATATGGGGAATAGTCGATTTAGACAGGCTCATACGCTCCGCGATTATTTTTCTCATTCCGGCAAGCTTAGTTTTAGATATGGCCTTAAGCTCTCCCGGAGCAGCTCCTGCTTCTACCGCAGTATCGCCCTTCTCACTGTATGCTATAATATCTTCCTTTACTATTCTTCCGCCGGGGCCGCTTCCCTGTATCTTTACTGCCTTCATGTCGATCCCCAGTTCTTTTGCTATTTTCCTTGCAAGAGGAGATATCTTTATTCTTTGCCCTTCTACGCTTCCAGCAGAAGCAATATGTTTTTCAATATCTTCTTTTACTATCCTTCCCCTGGGGCCCGTTCCTGTAATTTTTAAAATATCTATATTATTTTCCCTGGCGATCTTTCTGGCGAGCGGAGAGATCTTTACTCTGCTGTCAGTATCTGATTGTTTCTCCTCTGTTTTAACCGCATCGGTGCC
>CBDUUS010000265.1:0-2531 GCA_965370465.1 uncultured bacterium
AAGATTTCTCCCCTTGAAGCAATCAAGAGACTTTCCCGGTCCACAGACAGGCCGCTGCTCCCGGACAAAAAGAGGGATGAAAGGATAAATGAACTTATAGATACAAGAGAAAAGCTGTACTCTGTATATGCCGATGTCATTATTAATGATGAAAAAGTATCACCGGAGGATATAGTTGAAAAAATCATAGCGAAAGTGCAAAAAATTGAATGATTAACATAATATGAAAAAAATATCAGCAAAAACCGCACTCAGAAAATATAATATATATTTAAAAAAAGGCATACTGGAAGAAGCTTCTGCTATTATAAAAAATCATTTTACCGGTTTTAATAGAGTGGCCCTTATCACAAATGATACAATTAATGGTATTTATGGCGAATCAATAAATACATTATGTGATTCAATAGGAGCCAAATATGACATCATCTCTCTCGGAGACGGTGAAGAGTATAAGACATTAAAACATGTTGAGCCTGTTTACTCGAAGCTTGTAAAATCAGATTTTCACAGAGATGATATAATCATTGCCTTTGGCGGCGGCGTAGTCGGAGATACTGCAGGATATATTGCTTCTACCTTTCACAGGGGTACCAGATTAATACAGATGCCCACGACTATCATCGGCCAGGTTGACAGCAGCATAGGAGGAAAAGTAGTAGTCAACTATATGGGCATAAAGAATATCATTGGTTCTTTTTATCAGCCGCATATGATAATAATGGACCCTCTGCTGCTTGAGAGTCTTGATGAAAGACAGATAATAAACGGCCTTGGAGAAATAGTCAAGTATGGCATTGTGTTTGATAGGAGCATAATAAGAATACTTGAAAAAATTATAAATAAAAAAAAGTATCAACTTTCGGAACTTGTGAAGTATGATGAATTTATTGATATTATATATAGATGTGTGCAGATAAAGGTCAGAGTCGTAGAAAAAGATGAATTTGACTGCGGCTGCCGGAATCTTCTTAATTTTGGGCACACTATCGGACACAGCATAGAAAATGCATCAGGATTAAAAGGGATCAGCCACGGCGAGGCTGTAGCCATGGGGATGATGGCAGCAATAGAGATATCTGTTATTATGGGGTATTTCCCGGAAAGCGTAAAAGAAAAAATAATGCAGCTTTTTAAAAAGCTGGGGATTCCTTATAAAATACCGGAAATAAATATTGAAAAGATAATCGGGGGCCTGAAATATGATAAAAAATTCACATCCGGGACAAATAAATTTATACTGCTGAAAAGAATCAACCGGCCATTTTTGTACCAGGGCGTCAAAACGGAAGTAATTTTAAAGAGTATAAATAATTGTATCGATAATTAGTTATATTGTTTTATTCATACAATATTGTATTTATTATCAAAATGGTCTATAATACTAACTCTGGCAGCAGCAGCAGTATGGTGATTTATAAAGGAAAATGATTATGAAAAATATATTAATAATTAATGGCCCTAATCTGAATCTTCTCGGCAAAAGGGAAGAAAATATATATGGAAATAAGGATATTGATTCAATAAGGGACGAAATCAATGTTCTGGCCGGGGATAAAGTAAATATAGATTTCTTTCAGTCAAATCATGAAGGGGAAATAGTTGATAAAATACACGCCAGTATAGGAAATATAGATCATATAATTATAAACCCGGGTGCGCTTACCCACTATAGCTACAGCATACATGATGCAATAGCTGCAAGTAGAATAGAAACAATAGAGGTCCATATTTCAAATATATTCAGAAGAGAAGATTGGAGAGCAAAATCAGTAATATCACCGGCGGTGATAGGTGTCATTTCTGGATTTGGCACAGATGTTTATAAAATTGCTCTTTTGCATATTCTTGAAAGTATATAAAACTCGAGGATATTATTGTGATAAAAAAATATCTCTATTTATTAAAATTCAAAGAAATCAAGGACCGCATAAGATCAAGCGAGAAGGGTTTTACACTTGTAGAAGTGGTTATAGCATTCTTTATTATAGCCCTGGTCTCGATTGTATTGATCCAGGGAGTCTCTATGTCTACAAAAACCCTCAGGGTCAATAAAGCAAAGACTGAGGCTGTAGCGGTGATCAATGAAGAGATCGAAAAGATCAGATTTAGAGAATATAGCGATATAGGGATCATAGGCGCGAGCGGCGGGGATCCTGAAGGATATCTCGATGCAGAATCCGTGATCGGTGATTTTACTATAAATCGTAATGTCACATGGGTAGATGGTGAATATAGCTATAAGCAGGTAGAGATAACTGCAATAAGCGATAGCATGCATGAGGAAATAGTAATGGTCACCCAGGTGTCACCGATTTTTGGCGAGGGAGGTCCGCCAAATGCAGTATATCCACCCCCTGCTAATCTGGAAATAAGCGGTGGCTGGGTGATATGGCTGTGTTTTGTGGAGCTGAATTGGGAAGCTCCGGAGACCGATACAGTAATTGACCATTATAAGGTATGGCTGGATGATTTACATATTGAGGATACATATATTACACGTGAATTTGAAAGTATTTTTGATTGGCGCA
>CBDUUS010000266.1:0-2491 GCA_965370465.1 uncultured bacterium
TATTCGGTCCCGGTGCAATGGGGATGATGATGATCCAATTATGTAAAGCCATGGGTGCTGCAAATATAGCTCTTGTAGGCAATACTAATGACTGGAGATTAGAGCAGGGTAAAAAGATAGGTGCTGACTATATTTTCAGTACAGGCAATAAGAGCAGCAAGTACTATACATCTGACCTGAAGCAAACGATAAGTGAAATTACAAAGGGACGTCTGGCAGACAGGTCAATAGCCCCTACGAGTTCAAATTCAGCATTTGAACAAGCCGTAGAAGTTGTGGGCAATTGCGGGACAGTAGTGCATTTTGGCCTGCCCAATGAAGATGATATGTTTAAGATCCCTGCTTTGAATTTCCATACTATGGACAAAGAGATCCGTTCAGCATGGCTGGCGCCTCTTGCATGGCCGGGAGCGATCCGGGCACTTGAAGAAGGTATCGTCAAAGTAGAACAACTGATAACTGGTACATATCCTCTTGAAAAAACAGAAGAAGCAATAAAACTTTTAAAGACTAATCCCGGGGAACAGATAAAGGCACAGATAGAGATTTCAAAATAAACATAGATCAAACATAATCCTGCAGTATCAGGATATAATATAAATAAAAATAAGGAGTTAAAAAATGGGCCATCAAATGATTGATGCGAGTTATCAGAAAAAGAGGCTTTCAAGAGATAAGATGGTAGAACACATGCAAAGCTTTTCACTTGACCTGAAGATCTCGGTCGGCATATGGTATTTTGCCCCGGGCGGCGGTAGATTCCATGAAGCTTATGTACCTGCTAAGACAATAGCTGAACGGATCGAGATGGCAGCAGAGATGGCAAAATATGGAGTGATGGCTATTGAAGCCCATTATCCAATTGAGGTAAATGAAGAAAACTGGCACCTTTATGAAAAACTTGAAAAAGAGACAGGAATAGTACTCCAGTCAGCATATCCTGCAATATTTTATCCTAAAGAATATGAATTCGGTTCCCTTTCAAACCCTATAGAAAAATACCGTAAGAAAGCGATGCAGACACTCGTAAATTGTTTGAGATTTGCAAAAGAAAAGAAGCTGCACCATGCGGGAATATGGCCGGGCATAGATGGCTATACTTATTCTCTGGGTACAATGTATTATGATATGTGGGACAGGTTTGAAGGCGCTGTTGCAGAAGCAATGGATGAGGTCCCCGGTATGATATGCGCAATAGAGCCCAAACCATATGAACCTGCTCCAAACAATATCTACAGGACTACGGCAGACGGTCTTATTGCCTGTAAGGATATAGAAAACAGGATGAAAAACAAGATCAATAAGGATTTGCTTGCAAAAGGGATTTCTTTGATGGGTATGCAGCCGGAAATAGGCCATATAAGGATGGGTTATGAAGATACTCCTTATGCTGTCGCAAGGTGCCTGAAGGAAGGAAGATTGTTTAATACTCACTGGAACAGCCAGCCTATGGGCAACTATGACCAGGATCTTAATGTGGGAGTAATAGAATGGCAACAGGCAGAAGCGATGCTATTTGTTTTAAAAATGGCAGGTTTTAAAGAATATTTTGGAATCGATATAAATCCAGAGAGAATGCCTGTTGAAAAAGCTATCGAGATTAATTCTTTTGTCCTTAAGGCTATGAATGAGAAGATAAATGCTCTTCCTGTTGAGAAGATATTAGATGCTTATTATGATCCTGAAAACAACAGAGGCGAGATAGAGATGATACTTGCAAAGAGTATGAAAGAATAAATAATTTTTAAATTGAAATCTTTTTGATTCATTAAAATAAGTAGATAGTTAATACATTGATATATTCTGAGAACTGGCAGCCCCGGGTTACGAAATTTCGAACCGGATTATAAAATAAATGAATAATTTAAAGTCTCTGGATAGGGTATTTTTCTAATTTATTCATCCACTCTGCGTATTTCCTGCTTCAGTATCATAATTTCTAACTCTTTTTGAATCTGATAACCCTGCTTATGTCAATTTTGTCTGTATAGGCTGATGCTCCAGAAGCAAGTTCTTATAAATTATGATAGAATTAAAAAATAATAAAGGTATAAACAGGATGAGGTTTGAAGATGTCCACACAGAAGACATTAAAAAAAATAGAGCTTAAAAAAAATGAAAAAGAAGCCTTGAAGGAATTAAAAGAAAAAATACTTGGAAGATTCCCTGATACCAGAATAGTACTATATGGTTCGAAGGCAAGGGGAGATTCTTTATTATTCTATGTTTTATGCAGTTAGTGGCTTGTTGGTAACCAGAGGATTATCCTCTTCTAAACATTATGGAGTTCTATCAATCTTTAACAGAGAAATTGTAAACAAAGGCCATTTAGAAAAAAAGTGGGGAGAATTTTATTCCGACATGTTTAAAAGAAGACAAAAAGGCGATTATCAGGATTTTGTTAAATTTGAAAAATAGGATGTGAAAGTATGGCTTAAGAAATCAGAAGAGTTTATAGATAAGGTTGATAAGTTGGCGTTTAAGAAAATAG
>CBDUUS010000267.1:0-2484 GCA_965370465.1 uncultured bacterium
GACCAGCTCAAAGGAAGGATTACAATGAAAAGCGCATTCCGGTCTCAGCTCTGGGCAATGGCCACCAATGTATGGCTGGAAGCTATCAGGGACAGGCTCCTCTATATATTGACCGGCTCCGGTATATTGGCGCTGTTGTCTTCTTTGATTCTCGGACAGATGGCTGTAGGGGGACAGGAGCGTGTTGTGCAGAATATCGGTTTCTGGGTCATGGGGGTATGGGGTCTCCTTGCTGTCATCTATCTTGGATCGAATATTGTAAGGCAAGAAATAGAACGGCATACAGTCTATCTGGTGCTCTCTCGACCGGTGAATCGACCCACATTCTTAGTAGGCAAATTTATTGGTATGGTATTGGTGCTATTCTCCGCCTTTTGCCTGCTGGCCGCTGCCTGCCTGGCTTTGATGCAATTTAAGGCTATTCCCCTGACCATCCTGCATTTCTGGGCTTTGATCTTCATCTTTGGAGAGTGGATATTATTAGCTGCCTTCAGCATCTTCTTTGCCAGTTTCACCTCACCTATTTTGCACAACTTTTTCCTTGTGGGAGTCACTTTCTTGGGTCATTGGAGTAATGATTTAAGGCTCTTTGCCGAAAATACTGCTACCTTATGGATAAAAAAACTCTTAAAAGGAATCTATTATGCCCTTCCGAACCTTGAGGCGCTCAATTTCCGCGAAGCAGCTCTTTACAATGAAATCATAAGTTCGGCATTAATGATAGAAGCCGCAGGGGTCCTAATATGCTGGATCAGCGCCGCCTTAATAGCCGCCAACCTTATTTTTGTACGGCGTAAGCTTCTCTAAGATGATGATATCTTATCTTAAAGCCTTTCTAACAGCATCGATCCTGGTCCTGATCTTTTCTATCATCCTTCTTTCACTTGTTCCTCCTGTGAGCAGGGATGCCCTTGTCCATCATCTGGCTGTCCCTAAGTTGTATCTTCAGCATGGAGGCATATATGAAATTCCAAGCATGATCTTTTCTTATTACCCCATGAATCTCGATCTTTTGTATATGATTCCTCTTTATTTTGGTAACGACATTCTCCCCAAGTTTATTCACTTTGGTTTTGCCTTACTCACTGCATGGCTTATTTTCGATTATTTAAGGCGTCGTCTTGACTCTATATATGCACTACTTGGAGCGATCTTTTTCCTTTCTCTCCCGATAATTATAAAGCTTTCCATTACTGTATATGTTGATCTTGGTCTCATATTCTTCTCCACGGCATCGCTCCTTTTATTGCTAAAATGGCTTGGAAGCGGTTTTAATCTAAAGTTTTTAATCGGGTCCGGTATTTTTTGCGGTCTGGCCATGGGGACTAAATATAATGGACTGGTCGCTTTTTTTATATTAACCCTTTTTGTGCCATTTATTTACTCAAGATACGCTCAAGGCGATAAGCCTGGTTTTCTAAAGGGATTTGGGCAGGGTCTTATTTTCCTCCTTATCGCCCTCTCTGTATTTTCACCCTGGATGATACGGAATTACCATTGGAAAAATAACCCCATCTACCCGCTTTATAATAATTTTTTTAATCCCCCTCCTGTTGTTTCCTCACAAAATATTATTCCCTCAGATTCTGTGGATAAGAAAGGGGATGAAAAAAAGAGCGGTTCGGGTATTTTTACTTATCGGAGTATAATATATAATGAAACATGGTGGCAGATGGCTCTTGTGCCGCTGCGAATCTTTTTTCAAGGTGAAGATGGAAATTTTGCACATTTTGATGGAAAACTGAATCCTTTTCTTCTGTTACTGCCGATTTTTGCCTTTTACCGGATAAAGGAAGAGAGTCAATATCTTAGAAATGAAAAAAAGATACTGCTGGCTTTTGCGGTATTATTCTTTTTATTTGCTTTTTTCAGCACTGTTATGAGGATAAGGTATATTTCACCATTTATTCCTCCTCTAATTATACTATCAGTCTTTGGCACAAAAAATATCATAGAAATCATTAAAAAGTTTCGTACTCACACCGCCCGAAAGATAGGATTTACTCTTCTTGCATTGATGTTAACCTTTTTTATTGTACTTAATGCAGCCTATGTTGCCGATCAGTTCAGGTATGTAGATCCGTTTCCTTATCTCAAGAGCGCTTTGAGTCGTGACGAATATATATCAAAATACCGTTTTGAATATCCTGCCATGCAATATATAAATAATAATCTCCCTCCTGATGCTTTGGTTTTGTTTATTTTTATTGGCAAGAGAGGATACCATTGTAATAGAGAATATATTCCCGATTCGGTCGGTCATCTAACTAATTTTATTCAGCTTGTAAAAGCTTCTGATAACCCTCAGAAGATTTGGCTGGGTCTTAAGAAAAAGGGGATAACTCACCTTCTTGTACAAATAGTCTTTTTAAAGCAATGGGATGATGATCTATTTACCGTTGAAGAACAAAAGCTATTGCAAAGTTTTTTTGATGATTGTTTGACACCCCTTTATTCAAAAAATGGGGTTACTGTTTTCGCACT
>CBDUUS010000268.1:0-2471 GCA_965370465.1 uncultured bacterium
AAGCTGCCGAGCTTCTTATTGCCGGACTTAACACCTCTCTCGGATGAACGATTGATGAGGTGAGAGAGCCCTGGGAAATAAGTTCCTCCCTGATTATCCTGTTCTTTGCATCCAGAAGGATCACCCTGAACTGTTCTTTCTTCAGGTCCTTAAGCAGCGGTATATAATAGGAAGCCACATCTTCGCTACATTTAAAGCTATTGTTCCTGAGGCTCTTCTCCGCAATTGACCTTCTTCCCAGTTCAAAAGCAGCTGTCAATTTGGAGGCCTTGGCTTTTCCGATACCATTAAAACTCAGAAGTTCCGAGGGCAGGGCGTTCATAAGACCTTTAAAGTCCTTAAACTCTATCAGTATTTCTTTTGCCAGATCAACAGCCGAGAAGCTGTTCCCATTATTTTTATGGCCGGTCTGCAATAATATAGCAAGAAGTTCGCAATTGGACAGTTTATCCGGTCCCAGCATAAATAATTTTTCCCGCGGTCTTTCTGCAATGGGCCATTTATTTATAGCAGACTTTTTCATAGGTATCCCGGGATCATAATAAGTATTTTTATCTTTATATACAATAGCATAGATGCATAAATTAAAACAGATAAATCTATATGATTTAAAGGATTGACCTATATTTCATTTTAAATATTCATCCAGAATAAGCACTTTCAGGTTTTTTAATTTTATTTTTTTAAAAGGCTTTATCATTTATAATGAAATAGTTGGATTTTGTTATAGATGCAGTCGAAAAAATAATAGAGTCCGGGGTTCTTTAGTTATAGCTGGCTATAATGCTGTGCGGATCTATATATCCTTCAAAACGATCATAAGGAATGTTGACAGAAAAATCTCCAGCTGCATAAGAGGCCACCTGATAAGCAGGGAATTTCATTATAAGTCCGGATGGTGTTATAAGAAAGTTAGTAAAGGTATCCATGTAGCCCGGATCAGTACCATCTTCTATCCATTCTTCATCTGGCTGGAAACCTCTTTCTTTCATTTGCCTTATAAGGTCCTCACGGCAGTACCTGGAGATTATATTAAGATAGTCGTATCCGGGCACAAATAGATCTTTAAGCTTTATCAAATCATTTTTTTCAAAATCAAAATTAATCGTCTCAAAATACAGCATCCCATGAGCTCCGCCCATATAAGGGTATATGTCAAGACATAGCGAAATGCCATTTTTATCATACATTAGAACTGAGTAATCAATTGCCAGGAAATAATTCAGGCCAATACTTTCATCTGTATATGATGCTATATCATCTTTAAAATCATTTATTGTAGAAAGCACTTTTCTATCATATACTATTTTATTAATACTCTCTTCCAGTCCCCCTGTAATAGCTGATTGAAACTGTGGATAAGCGACATCTATAATATATTTTTCCTCTAAATTTTCCTCAAAATATCTTTTATCTATCAATCTGCTATAGCCTGCTGATGCTCCCTTGAAATCATTTATCTGGAGTAGATACATGATATCATCAAATGCATCATACCATTCTAATGCAGGATCTGATGCCTGCCCGGTAATCAAACTATCATAGAATTCATCCTGTTTGTCCGGGTCCCAGATCTTTTCTTCCAGACAGTTTATCTCATCATATATAAAATATTGGCCCATGCTTTCCATTATTTTCCCCCTGTCAGCTGAAAGCTTTATCCGCACCTGATAGTCATTATTATAGAAAACAGCTATCCTATCAAAAGCAATATTACAGATGTCATATCTTCCGAAGACTACAAACTCTTTTACAAATACATCACCGAGCTTGATGACTCTTCTTGATGGTTCAAAGGGAAAATCGGAGTCAGGACCAAAATTTCCATTTTTGAGAGCCTCTCTTTCATCTAATGCATTTTTTTCCATAGATCCTTTTAGCATTTCTATAGCATTTATGCTGACGTTTAAAGAGAGGTCTCCATAATCTCCGGTCCAGTCAGGGTAGGAAGAAAGCATAAGATTCCCTCCGGGGTAGATAAAAGCAAAATCTGCCTCATCATTATAAAACATTAGATTATTTTCTGGTTTCTGTACATTTTCCGGATTGTCAGTACTGTCATAAATGTCTGATTCTGCAGATCCTGGACCATTATCATCAGGATCTGTCTGGATATATTGATCATCTCTATCAGCTGTTTCATCCTGATCCTGTTCCGGGATTTCTTCCCAGGCCTCTTCTCCATCTAAGAGCTCTGCAGGTCCTTTTATTATGCAGGAGTTAACAAGCAGTGCAGAAAAAAGCAGGCCTATGATGATTATAGAAGTTAAAAAATATTTCATAAATATAATTCTCCATAGAATGTCTATTATTTATTTCATATTTTAACTTAACTATAATATATTATCTATAACTGTGAATAACCGGAGCTCTGATTATATCAGTGCATCCAGAATAAACCTGATTCCGAGGTAAAAAAGGAAAAGGCTGCAGGCTATAAGGATACCATTATATATCTTCTGATTGAAGAA
>CBDUUS010000269.1:0-2470 GCA_965370465.1 uncultured bacterium
GTGCTCTGGG
The DNA here is from genome assembly GCA_965370465.1 of uncultured bacterium. Lineage (GTDB taxonomy): Bacteria > Actinomycetota > Humimicrobiia > Humimicrobiales > Humimicrobiaceae > M55B120. Next base: position 11 of record CBDUUS010000269.1, read on the forward strand.
GTACATAACTTAAAAAAGTAGCCATCTCTCTCAGTCCAATGCTTTTCAAATTTCTATTATTAATAAATACCTCTCCTTTATCCGGATTGAGAATTTTATTTATACACTTCAGCATTGTGGTTTTACCGGATCCATTTGGCCCCAATAGGCCCAGGATCTCTCCCGAATTTACTTTCAATGTAATATCTTCAAGAAAAGGATGGCTATTATAACTAAATTCTAAATCTTTTAGTTTTAATTTCACTAAAAATACTGCCTCCTTCTTGTAATCAGTATGTATACAAAGAATGGGACTCCTATAAAAGCAGTCATTACCCCCAGCGGAAGTTCCGATGGCATAAAAACTGTTCTTGCCAGAGTATCGGACCCGAGGAGAAGCAGGGCTCCGATCAAGCCGGAAGCAGGCAGCAGGAATCTATGATCACTTCCAATTATCATTCTGGTAATATGAGGCGCAACAAGCCCGATAAAACCAATAACCCCGGTAAAGCAAATAATACTTGCGGCAATAAGTGTTGAAAATATCATGCTTACTATCCTTACCATTTTTATATTTGTGCCAAGGGTGATTGCCGTTTCATCACCAACAGATATGGCATTGATATCCCAGGAGTACCTTATCAGAAAAGGCAGTGATATCATGACTACGCATAAAACTATAAATACATTGATCCAGCTCGTTGCAGAAAGACTTCCGAGAAGCCAAAAAACAACATTGCTCAGTTGTTCAGCTGTAGCCGTATATTGAAGAAAAGAAGTCATCGCAGAAAAGAGATACATAACTGCTATGCCTGATAAAATAATTGTCTCTGAAGAAATTCCTCTGAGCCTGGATAGAAAAAAGACAAGCATCACTGCAATTAATGCGAATATAAAAGCATTTGAGACAATAAGCAATTGTCCCCCCTGCACTATTCCGGCACCGATAACTATTGCAAGTGCAGCCCCAAATCCTGCTGCAGCAGATACGCCAAGAGTAAAAGGACTGACAAGCGGATTACGCAAAATTCCCTGCATAGTGGCACCTGATATGCCAAATCCCATTCCGGCAATTATGGCCATGGCAATTCTTGGAAGCCTGAGATCCCATACTATTGCACTTGCAAGCTGGCTACTTTCTATTCCCATAAAAGGAAATATTCTTGCTGCGACAGCACTGCTGATCTCTTTCATGCTTAATGAAGCTGCCCCGAGATAGACTGCGGTCAGAGCTAATGCAATTAAAATAAAAATACCTGTTGCAATAAAGACAGATTTTTTTAATTTTAATCTGGAATAACTTTCTTTTAAAGTCTCACTATTCACTGATATATAACCTCGTTTTACTACTCATCAGGATAGATAAAAATTTCTTTATCTATATTGTCCCACTCTTTATCACCAAAAAATTTTTCCACTAAATTCCTGTGGATTCTCCCGGGATCAATATCAGAAAATTCATCAGGGTGAAACCACTTAGCATAATATGAGAGCCCTACAGGATAATTTAATATAAGGAAAATATCAGACTTGAAAATATACACATCCCCCTCTTTTACGGCACTTACTTCTTTCAGTCCAACAGTTGACATCATTTCTTCCCTGATAAGTTCCAGCTCCTGTAAATCCGAGACTCTGCTTGCCCGTTTGACAATAATTTGAGGATTCTTTTCAAGTATATATTCAGGACTCAGCTTTGGAATTTTAAATGGCTCTGCAGCGGCGATATTTATTCCACCTGCAGCTACAATTGATTTATGCATGGACGACTGTGCGGATACGCTTTTAAAATCATTCCAGTATTCAAAATAAACAGTTGGAAAGTCAGCCTTTTCTAATTCCAATCTGGCGATTCTTTCATGGACAATATTTAGATAGCTTTCCATATAGGAAATTATCTCCTCAGCTTTTTCTTGCTTCTCAAGTAATAAACCAAAATTTCTTATAATAAAAAATATCCTGTCAGGATCACTTGTAGGTTCAACAATCACCTGTATGCCCAGGGATTCAAGTTTTTCCCTGTCCTCATCATTAAGCTGAGTGTCAGCAACCAAAAGATCAGGATCCAGTTGGACTATCAGTTCCATATTGGGCTTAGAGGATCTTTCCCCTACGATTTCTATCCCCTCTAATGAAGAAGGAAATACAGAAAGAGTGCTGCGGCCGACAATTTTGTCTGAATCGCCGAATGCACAGATCAATGTAGACATGCCTGAATTTAATGAGACAATACGTTCGACCGGCAGTTCTAATTCCACATATTTTCCGGTACTATCGATTATTGTGATGCTTTTTTCGATATTCTCTGGTTCACTATTAGTAAAGCACCCGGTAAAAACCATAGTTATAATAATAATTGGTGCCAATAAGATAATTAATCTTTTCATTTTATAATTCCTCTCTAAGTTATATTTAATAAAAACACCTTAAAAACCTGATAAACCAGACTCAATAATTTTTATAAAATATTTAATTATTCCC
>CBDUUS010000270.1:0-2468 GCA_965370465.1 uncultured bacterium
TTAAAACATAATTCAGGGTTCACTATGGTTGAATTGATGCTTTCTTCCCTGCTGATGTTTTTAATAGTAGGTACGGCCACGCTTACTTATTTCACCTCGGTTAATTCCACAGAAACAACACTAAATATTGCTGCTTCTATAACTGATGCAAGGACAGCTATGTATAGAATAACAAAAGATCTGAGAGAGATATCCAGCATAGAGGAGGCAGCTGCTTATGAGTTAAAATTTGAAAGCAATGTCGATCAGGATGAAGATCTTGAAGAGGTTTATTATTATCTGGAAAATGATGGCGGATTTTATAATCTCTTCCGGAAGATTGACAGCGCTGATGGAAAAATAATTGCCTCGCATTTAATAAGCAGTGATATATTCGAATATTTTGCAAATTTTGGAGAGGATGGCCTTATTGCGCCTATAGCGGCGGAGGAATTGGATAATATTAAGAATATAAATATAAATCTGATTATAGATCAGGAAGAAATCACAGAGGGTAATAGAACCATGAATCTGGCAACTTCTATTACTTTAAGAAACAGGATTTAAACGTCATTAGATTATAAAGTAATTATAAAATTAACAATGTTTAAAAGAAACATAATAAATTTAAAAAGCAAACAGGGAAATGTTACTATACTGATATTGATCCTCGGACTGGTTATAATCCTTACTACCACTGTCCTGACAAGGTATGTATTCAGCGATATTACATTTACAAGGCTTGATGAAGGCAAGTTGAGGGCATTGAATATAGCCGAAGCCGGAGTTTCCGATATATTTTTTAAAATAGAAGAATACCATGAGGATGATAATAATAGTCTTCCTTCAGACCCTTATACCGGCAATGTCATTGATTCAAATAATAATGTCCAGGGAAGCTTTGAGGTGTCTTATGATGAGATCTTTAATGATGATGGTAAATTGACCAATTATATAATAAATTCAGTGGGAACTGAGTCAAATGGTGTTTCGAGGGAAGTAGAAGTCAATCTTGCGGTTAGTTTTTCTACTGAAGTCAATATTTTTGAATATATATATTCGAAGGGCAGCCTTACATATGACGGCATACTGGGGCTGTTTGACAAATCTTTTATAAGCGGACCGCTTTTTGTTGGAAGGGATCTTACTTTAAGGGTCCTTGAACAGGTCGGGGATTTTTCTGAAGGCGGAAAGGTCCTTGTAGGCGGGACTCTTGATATAGGAGAATTCTCACGGATAGAAACTGAATTTCTAAGTGTGGGAGGAGATCTGGAGATGAGCGGCTGGACCGCCCATATTGAAGACAGCACGCCTTCCCCGCTATCGGACCCTTTGCTTTTGATTGTAATGGGGGATATCAGGATGACGGGAAGCACAAGAATCGGGACATCTTCAAATCCTGTAGATTATAATCTAAAGGGTGTATATCTGCATGATGGCAGCGATAGATTTTATCGCAATGAGCCGATGACCAATGATATTTTTGACCCGCCTAATTTTAATGTAAATATCTATGTAAATAACTTTATAAATCAAATCCATGGACCTCCTGCGGATTTCCTTGAAATCGATGAGGCTATAGTCGATGATGGCGATATCGGAGATGGTGTTTTTAGTATTGATCCGGGTCTTATCCCGGATGATCCTCCATATGAGTTTATTATGAGCGAGGGCAGCAACCAGTTTAAATTTAGTTTTGATGAAGTTGATGGACATTATTATTTGGAGATACTGGGGAATGTTCTGGTTGACAGTGATATAATCATTGGTGAATATATAGAAGAATTCGATATTGATTCTCCTGACAATGATATCTATTATGAAGGAATCGGAAAACTGATCTCTACAGGGGAGATCGATGTTTCATGCGGCCTGGTCCCGACTGATACAGGAGATTTTCCTGAGGACAGCTTATTGATTTTGATGTCATATGGCAATATGGATATATCTGTAGATGATTATAATAATTATGTTGGAGACTATAATGACCCTGATGTGCAGATCCTTGGCATATCAGGAGGGACAATATATTTAAATAGCCATAATGCAGTTAAGGGGACCCTTATATGCAATCAGATCGATGCTGATTCAGGCAACGGGATAATAGGCTGGCTTGTCGGCAGCTTTACTACAATAGGCTACCAGGCTGGCCTTAGCGATAATATTCCTGACGATATGCCTCCAATAGTCTATGGCGGAGCCACTTTCAGCAAAGAGTGGCAGGAAGTAGTCGGGGATTGATCATAAAATCATATATAATTAATTATTGTGGCAATTGATTTCACTTTCAGAGTAAAAAGACTGAAGAAATATCTTTCTGATAAGGGCCCGGAAAGTATAATAGTATTAAAATATGAGAATATCTATTATCTGACTGGTTTTTACGGTAAAGACTCTAATAGTATACTTATCATATCAGAAGAAAAAACAATCCTTCTTGTAAATTTTATCTTTTATGAAGATGCCCTGGCTTCTGTTGGAAGCAGCAA
>CBDUUS010000271.1:0-2465 GCA_965370465.1 uncultured bacterium
AGAGAAGGATTACCATCTGACAAAAATTCTTAACGCAGTCAATAAGCACTTAAGCCGCGATATTATTTTTAAAGGCGGAACATTATTGAATAAGGCTTATTTAAATTATAGGATTTTATAAGAAATTTGAATGCATTTTCTAAGTATTTGTAAATTTTACTGAAGGAGTAATATCATGTCTGACAAAAAAAATGATACCCGAAAAGTTATAGATATTGATCTATCGGAAAGTAAGATAGAAATCAAACAATTGCCCGGGGATATGGAATTTGAAGGAGGCAGAGGCTTGACTTCGAAATGTATTTCAAAGGAGACCGATCCCGGGGTACATCCTCTCAGCGAAGACAATAATTTCTATATTGCTCCCGGACTCCTGTCAGGAACACCATGTCCTAATTCCGGCCGGTGTTCAATGGGTGCAAAAAGTCCTTTAACGGGCGGCATAAAAGAAACTAATACAGGAGGGACACTTGCAACTTATCTTGCCAGGATGGGAATTGCACTTATTAAAATCAAAGGAAGATCTAAGAAAGAAAATGTGATCTGCATTGAAGATGTTTCTGAAGAAGAGGGCAATAATAATATTAAAGTATCTTTGCACACTATTGAAAGTGTAAAAGGCAAACAAACCTATGAAGCAACCAGGACCCTACAGGATAAGTTTGGCAGCAATGCTTGTATCGTGAGCATTGGTCCTGCAGGTGAAAAGGGTTATCTTGCATCGTGCCTGTGTATAACTGATATTGATGGAAAACCTACAAGGCAGGCAGGAAGAGGAGGAATGGGTGCAGTATTCGGTTCGAAAGGTATGAAAGCTATTGTGATAAAAAAACCTTCAAAAACTAAGATAGATTATACAGATAAAAATAATTTTATGAAAAATGCCAGAGAGTTTACAGATATATTAAAGAAATCTGAGGTCACTTCTAAATCTCTGCCTGATTACGGGACCAATGTATGTATGGGTGCCATGAATGATAGCGGAGCCCTCCCAACAAGAAATTTCTCTTCTGGAAAGTTTGAAGGAGTAGATAAAATAGATGGAGAAGCACTGCGGAATACAATTTTAGATAGAGGCGCAAATCCAACTCATCCATGTATGCCCGGCTGCATAATTAAATGTTCCAATACTTACAATGATAAAAAAGGAAAAGAGTTGACCGGTGGATTTGAATATGAATGTATATGGGCCCTTGGAGCAAACTGCGGTATTGACGACCTGGATTATATAGCTCATATGAACAGGTTGTGTGATGAACTTGGGATAGACTGTATTGAAATGGGTGTTACTATTGCTGTTATAATGGAAAGCGGGTATATAGATTTTGGAGATAAAGAAGGAGCAGTAAAACTGCTGGAAGAGATAAAAAAGGATAGTCCGCTGGGAAGAATTGTAGCCAGCGGCTGTGTAATAGCAGGAGCTGCATTTGGCGTAAAGAGAATACCGCATGTAAGGGGGCAGGGTATGCCGGCATATGATCCAAGAGGTGTTAAAGGAATAGGTACCACTTATGCTACCAGTCCAATGGGAGCTGACCATACAGCGGGCTATACTATAGCAGACGAAGTCTTTAAAATTGGAAAAGATGTTGATCCTCTGGGGCCTGAGGGCAAGGCAGCTCTCTCAAAGGAGTTTCAACAATCCACAGCTTTTCTGGATTCAACAGGTCTATGCCTTTTTGTAACACTTGCTACTCATGGTGATGACAGGGGACTTGAGCCAGCCATAGAAATGTTAAATTCTAAATATGGTATTGATCTAAAGGGAAAAGATATATGTAAAATGGGTGATGAGATACTGCAGCTGGAAATAGAATTTAATGAAAAATGTGGAATGAGTAAATATACAAATGATATCCCTGAATTTATGAGAAAGGAAAAATTGGACACTCATAATTCAGTATATGATATTGATAAAAAAGAACTTATAGAGTTTTAATTATATTTATTTTTTATTAAAGGATTCTTAAGATTCAGCAACCCTCAATTTTTTCTTTTCTTTCAATGTTTCAATATAGGAAAGGACAGGCTCAATAAGCCGGGGATTTTCCAAAAGCAAATTAGTGATCTTGTGTATTCTGTACTCCAGAAAATATTCAGGAGGGATATTAAGTCCATTAGCAATATCTTCAATTGTTTGGATCGGCGGAGATGAATTTTGTATTATTCTTCCCGGGACTTCAAAAGAAGAAGCAGAAAAGATCATCCGTAGGATCAAAAGTGGATGTATTCTTAAAAGTTCTAAAAGACTCCCATTAAGCATTTCTTTTGGAGTTGCAGAAAAGAATACAGCTGATGTTCGTATTAAAAAAATATTGAAGGATGCTGAAAAATCTATGTACAAGAATAAGTACATGGGAAAACTATTGCAGGGTGTTTAGGATACTGGTAGAAGCATTTGAAAGTGTGCATAAAGACTATCTACAGTTTGTCTGCGGGTGAGTAAGTACCTTGAAATATACGAA
>CBDUUS010000272.1:0-2460 GCA_965370465.1 uncultured bacterium
GTTAAAAAGAGCTGATTCTATGCCTATGGTAGTGGTGAGCACTCTTCTCGGATCTATTATTTCATCATGGGCAAACTTTTCTCCTTTGCTGCATTTATTTCCCTTAACAGATAATACCCTGCTCTTATTATATTCAATATTCAGGATGCACCCTACCGGGCACTCTATACAGGTCAGCTTTTTTTTCAATTTTCTTCCCCCTGCTCTATATTGGTCGTAATAGACTTCATATTCATAAGATTAATTTTTTTAAAATACTGCTTTTTTACCTTAATAAATATCATTTCTCCGGGAAATACGAATCTCGTTTTCTTTGTAAAATTTATTTCGGGTATTTTTACATATGCATTTTCCATAGGATATCTGGCCCTTATCCTGAAAGTAATATCACTTTTACCGCTTATCCTTTGCGGTACTATATAGGCAATATTATCTCCTGCCAGAACAGAAGTTTTAGAATTCCTTTTTATTTTACCTTTTAGATATGCACATGCATTCTCTGCTGCTATATATCCGTCTTTTGTAACATTATCCACCAGATCATTTACATATAGTGAATTACCGCAGGCAAATATTCCATCCACGGATGTATGCATGTTCTCGTCTACGATCGGACCCCCGGAGTACTTATCAATTGCTATTCCTGCTGTCCCTGCAAGCTCATTTTCAGGTATAAGCCCGACTGACAGCAGCAGAGTATCACATGAAATTTTCTTGCTTCTGCGGGCAATAGTTTTTAAGTTCCTGTCAACTTCTGATATCTCTACTGCCTTTAGTCTCTTATCTCCATAGATCCTGGTCACAGTATGGCTCAGCTTTAAAGGAATCTTATAATCTTCAAGACACTGCACTATATTTCTCTTAAGGCCTGTAGAAAAAGGCATGATCTCATATACTCCTTTTACATCATAGCCTTCAAATTTCAATCTCCTTGCCATGATCAGGCCTATATCTCCAGATCCGAGGATAACTATCTCTTTCCCGGGAGGATATCCTTCAATATTTACCATCCTCTGAACCAGGCCCGCAGTAAAAATTCCTGAGGGCCTCGTGCCGGGAATATTTATTGCTCCCCTGGTCCTTTCCCTGCAGCCCAGAGCCAGCACTATTGACTTTGCCTCTATTTCCCTGATCCCTTTATCTCTTCCGGAGATAGTTATGGTCCTATTTCTACCTATGCTTAATACCATGGTATCCGGCAATATATCGATTTTTGTATTTTTTATTTTATCTATAAATATCTGGGCATATTCCGGTCCGGTAAGCTCTTTTTTGAAATATTGCAATCCAAAACCATTATGGATACATTGGGGAAGTATCCCGCCCAGAGTACTTTCCCTTTCAATTATAAGGATTTTTTTTAGACCCAGCTCATAAGCGCCCAGGGCAGCTGCCAGCCCTCCCGGACCGCCGCCGATCACTGCAAGATCTATTTTCATTGCTTCACTCTCTTCCCTACTATATATGAGCCATCTCCTTTTTTGGTTATTTCTTCTATTGGAACATTTAATTCCCCTGACAATATCTTCAGGATCCGCAATGTACAATAGCCTCCCTGGCATCTGCCCATGCCTGCTCTGGTTCTAAACTTTATTCCATCCAGCGTGGCCGCTCCTCTTCTAATTGCCTCTACTACTTCTGCTTCCGTGACCTTTTCACATCTGCATACTATATTTGCATAATCCCTATTTTCCTTAAAAAGTGCATTGCTTTTTATTGGATCATCCTGGTTAAATCTTTTTATTCCATATCTTACAGGATTAAATTTTTTATTATTTTTAAGTCTCAGACCTGATTCTTTCAGAATATCTACTGCCATTTCAGAAATAGCAAATACACAGGTCAGGCCGGGCGACTGGATCCCGGCAGCATTTATGAATTTTGCATTTACAGGTGATGGGGATATTATAAAATCATTGGTATTTGATACTGCCCTGAGTCCTGAAAAACTGGTAATCACTTTATCAAAAGGAATATTATTAAAGTACTTGCCTATTTTATCTGTAATCTCCCTGTAGTTTCTATCTTCAGTGGATAGATCATTTTTATCTGATCGAACATAATTGGGGCCGATCAATATATTGCCGTCGATTGTCGGAGTCATAAGTATGCCCTTGGACCTTTTATCTTTGCCTGCAGCCAATGGGAAATTTATATGCCTTATATAATCTTCTTCTTTATCAATTAGAAAATACTGGCCCTTTACAGCCTTTATATTAAAACTTGTATCACCGATCATAGCAGCAATATTATCTGTAAACAGGCCAGCAGCATTAATAATATACTCTGCCTCTATAATTGCCTGTCCTGTGTGGATCAAAAACTTTGCATTATTTTCTATTTTGAGCACATTATTATTAAAAAAAAATCTTATACCGTTTGCCTTAGAATTTTCATAAAGTGAGATCACAGTCTCATAAGGAGAGACAATACAGGCATCTTTTGCCAGAAGAGAAGAAC
>CBDUUS010000273.1:0-2433 GCA_965370465.1 uncultured bacterium
GGATATGTTAGCGGGGAGCAAAAGCGTGATATCTTCAGTAAGAGTGATATTTTTCTTTTCCCCACTTCTTATGGAGAGGGGTGTCCTGCAGTTGTAGTTGAAGCTATGGGAGCTGGGCTGGCTGTGATAAGTACACCTGTGGCAGCTATCCCGGATATTGTGACCAATAATGAAAATGGTTTTATTATAGACAGCAAGACTCCTGAACCGTTTTATTGGGCCGTGAAAAAATTAATCGAGAACCGAGGTATATTAGAAAGAATGCAGAAGAGGAACAGGGCAAAAGCTGAAAAGAATTATGAGGTAAAGGTAGTTACTAAGGAAATTGAACTGGGCTATAAAGAGATAATTAATGATTGATATTGTATATAATTCACTGAAAAAACTTATCTTGTATTGTAAAACTCAAAACTGGATAGGATATGATCCTTTTGATGGATTGAACAGTAATCTTTTCCAAGCGCTGCCTGTTTTAAAGAGTAAAAAGTTTTGTCGGTTGGCTTTTTTGCAGCTAAATAAGAATTCACCTTTTAATTTTCGCCAATTGCTGCAGGTAAACAAAGGCAGGAATCCAAAAGGGATAGGCCTCTTTTTATATGCGGCCGCTAATTTATATCGGATTACTCGGGAGGAGGAGTATATGAATCTTGCCCGTCAATTAATAAATTGGCTTAAGCAGGATATTTCCTTCGGATACAGCGGTTGTAGCTGGGGGTATAATTTTGATTGGCAGAGTCGGGCTTTTTTTTTACCAAGAGGGACTCCTACAGTAGTAAATACAAGCTATATAGGCAGAGCTTTTTACCATGCATATAAGGTATTCAAGCGGGATGAATATCTTGAAATAGCAAATAGCGCTTGCGAGTTTATCCAAAAAGACTTGAATCGCTGGGAGGATGATCGCTCATTATGTTTTTCATATTCCCCGGTGGATAGGTATTTTGTTCATAATGCTACAGCTCTGGCGTCATCATTACTCTCTTTGGTATACAAAGAAACAAAAAAAGATAATTATATTCGATTAGCGAAAAAATCTATTCAATATGTTATTGACCATCAACAAAGTAATGGGCTTTGGTACTATGGAGAGGATAGGGTCGCACAGAAAACTGGAATAGATAGTTTTCATACAGGCTTTATACTGGAATGTCTTAAGATCTATTCTAAGGCGGCAGAAGACAATGAATATGATGAGTATATAATAAAGGGGCTTGATTTCTATCAAAACAATTTTTTTCTTATAGATGGAATACCAAAATATTATATAAATAAGACTTATCCTGTTGATATTCATTCAGCTGCACAGGCGATTGTTACTTTGATGCAACTTGAGGATTTTAGTTCTGACTTGGGGTTGTGTGATAGAATTGTTAATTGGATGATAGAAAAAATGCAGGATAAAAAAGGGTATTTTTATTATCAAAAAAGAAAATATTTTACAAATAAAATAGCATATATGCGTTGGAGCCAGGCTTGGGCTTTATATGCTTTAACAACCTATCTGGATACTAATGGATAATTGTAGAAAAAAAATATTGGGTGTGCCTATAGATGCCTATCAGCCACAGGAGTTTATAGCAAAAATCAAACAAGGACTACAGGATCATAAAGTAAAAACAATTTTTGCGGTTAATGCGGGGAAAATTATGTTTGCCCGTAAAGACCCCAAAATGTTTAATATTTTAAAGGACTCGGATTTCCTCCTGCCTGATGGTTTTGGGCCGGTTGTAGGTCTGAAGCTTACCTATGGAATAAAGATCAAGCGGACTACAGGAGTTGGTCTTATGTTTAAATTCCTTGAAATTGCAGAAAAAGAAAAAGCCAAGGTCTTTATTTACGGAGCAAAGCCGGAAGTTCTTGAAATTGCCAAAAAAAATATAAGAAGAAAACATCCCTATCTTGATCTGGTCGGATCAGAACACGGATATATCCCAGAAAAAGAATACCTCAAGTTTATAAAGCGCATAAATGTTTCGGGAGCAGATGTTTTATTTGTTGCTTTGGGCAGTCCGAAACAGGAAATCTGGATACATAAGTATAAGAAATTGTTAATGGTAAAATATTGTATTGGCGTGGGTGGCTCTATTGATATTTTAGCTGGGAAGGCTCAATTAGCTCCGACATGGATCTCGAAAATGTATTTAGAATGGATCTACCGACTGATAAAAAATCCCTCAAGGCTTAAACGGCAGAAAACCATACCCATATTTATCGTTAAGATGTTAATGGAAGCATTGCGGTCAAGATTAAACTATTGAAAGAGAAAATATCAACGCTTTTCCATAGTGTCCAGAGGAGGAATTCCTTAAAAATCACCCCTCCATTCACCCCAAAAGGCGGTTGATTTATTTTGCATTTAGATTCATTATGTATATAATTTTGGATCATCTCCCGATTAGTTGATGGATAATAATAGATGTTATTGATTTTAAA
>CBDUUS010000274.1:0-2429 GCA_965370465.1 uncultured bacterium
CCGTCCGATCTTTTCCTCTGAATGACCATCTCCATAATTGTCTGCGGTCTCGATATAGTTCCCGCCCATGTCGAGGTATTGGTTTAGCAGATAACGCACATCCTTTAGATGTATTTCAAGAAGATGAAAACCGCCAAAACCTATTATGCTGGTCTCGAGTCCCGTTTTTCCAAATTTTCTTTTTTCCATTTTTATTCCACCAGGTTTATAACTTATTTAATATTATAATTTTAGTTTAATGATTTTTAGGCTGGCGGAGAGGGAGGGATTCGAACCCACGGAAGGCATAAACCTTCAACGGTTTTCAAGACCGTCGCGATAAACCAGACTCTGCCACCTCTCCTGCGGATAGCAAAGACAAATTATAGCATATAAATGTAATTATTAAATAGGCTCACCGGGGATATAATAGTCACCTTCTAAGGCAGATTATTTAATATCAAATATATTGTTTATTCAATAAACCACTTAAAAAATAGCTCCTATTTGAGAGTCTTTTATGAGCTATTTTCTCTGCTGATCTTCTTTATGCCGCCCATATAAGGCACCAGGACTTCCGGAACTGTTATGCTGCCATCACTATTTTGATAATTCTCATATATCGCTATCAGGGTCCTTCCGATAGCACAGGCTGTTGAATTCATGGTATGGACAAGGGCCTTATTCTTTCCATCCTTATACTTTATATTCAACCTTCTTGACTGAAAGTCACTATCATGGCTGCATGATGCAAGCTCGCGGTAATTCTGCTGCCCGGGGAGCCAGGCTTCCAGATCATATTTTCGTGCATTCGGCGCCCCTATATCTCCAGTGCACATATCCATTATGCGGTAATGAAATCCGAGCCCTTTCATTATCTCTTCCAGCGTCTCAAGCAAAACTTCATACTCATCCCATGAATTGTCAGGATGAGCAAAAATAAGCATCTCGATCTTATCGAACTGATGGACCCTGAACATGCCTCCCATATCCTTTCCATATGTGCCCGCTTCCCTTCTGAAGCAGGTAGAAAAGGCTGTATATTTCAAGGGCAGCTTCCGGACATCTAAAAATTCTCCACTATGATAAGCACAAAGAGGGACTTCTGAAGTACCGATAAGATACAGGTCATCAAGCTCTGTCTTATAATACTGTGAAGCCTCCACCGGGAAAAAGCCTGTGCCGTACATCGCTTTTTCATTTACAAGGGCAGGCGTTATCATCGGTATAAAACCCTTGCCGATAAGTTTATTTAAAACATATTGTATTAATGCAAATTCAAGCATTACCCCTTCGTTTTTAATATATACAAATCTTGATCCAGAGACCTTTGCCGCTCTTTTCTCATCAAGTATGTCGAGTCCCGTTCCAAGTTCTATATGGTTTCTGGGGGCAAAATCAAATACAGGTTTTTCATTATTATATGAACGGACTATATTTCCGCTTTCATCCGGACCAACCGGTATATCCTTATGCGATAAATTGGGGTATGCTGCAAAATGTATCTTATATTGCTTTTTAATATCTTCAAGTCTTGCTTCAAGCTCCTCCAGCTCTACATTGGTCCCTTTCATCTCCTTTATTGTTCTATCCCTATCTTTTCCTTCAAGGCGGGGGATATTTTTTGAAGCTTCATTCTTCTTTGCGCGGAGCTCATCGACTTTAAAAGTCAGTTCCCTCCATTGGCTGTCAAGCAAGACTCCTGCAGAGATGTCTATCTTCATCCCTCTCTTCTTAATCTCCTCTTCAAATTTTTTTGGGTCCTCCCTGAAAAGTTCAATATCTATCATCAGTATTGCTCCGGTTCTTTAAAAATATATATGTTTAATTCCATCTGGGATATGAGCCAAGTATCTTTACGAGATAGACCGTTTTTCTGAGCACATCAATAGCTTCATATATCTCTTTATCATGAAGATGCCCATCGAGGTCTATTAGAAATATATAATCTCCAAGATCTTTTTTGGCCGGTCTCGACTCCAGTCTTGTCAGGTTTATATTTCTCTCAGCAAATTCCTTCAGTATGCTGAATAGGCTCCCCGGCCTGTCTTGTTTTAAAAAGCATACAATAGAGGTCCTGTCTTTTCCGCTTTTTGGCTGAATGCTGTTTCCCACAAAGACAAACCTTGTCTTATTATCTTTATTATCCTCTATATCATTTTCTATTATCTCGAGTCCATATATTCTTGCAGCAGTCTTTGTCCCGATTGCAACTATTCCGTTTTCTTCCTTTTTAAGTATTTTGATTGCTTCTGCGGTACTATTGGCCGCAACGATCTCTACACCTTTTAGATATGTCGAAATATAGTTCTTACACTGCGCCGTTGCATGCGGATGAGATATTATCTTTCTTATTTTATCAGGAGCAGACTTCTCCTTTCCGATCAGGCTGTGCTTTATAGGAATAGTTATTTCCCTGATTATCTTAGCTTCACTCTCAAAGGTTAGAA
>CBDUUS010000275.1:0-2408 GCA_965370465.1 uncultured bacterium
TTATGTCCATTTGGAAGAATAGCAACAAGAAAAGATATAACTGATTGATATAAAAAAAGATAGCCTAAAAATTTTACTTTTCTAAGTTTCTTTTGCCCCTTATTGAAACGTTTCCATAATTATACCATACTTTTTAGGTGGATTTCAAGTAATTTTTTAAAATTTTTAGTAATTGCCTGTTTTTCTTAATAATATACATTTTTTCCGCCTAAAAAGGGCATGTTTTACCCGATAATAGGAATACACGCAATTTTTATGATATTATAAGAATAAGAAGCGAGACTAAGCCACACCTGAATTTCATATTTTATGAATAGTCCAGGTTAGGTAAAAGGAGTTTATAATGGATAAAGAGGATTTTAAAAAACATGGCTATCGGTTTGTAGACTGGGTAGTGGATTATTTAGATGAAGTAGATAAATATCCAGTCTGCTCTCCGCTTAATCCTGGAGAAGTAAAAAATATGTTGCCTGAAAGTATACCTCTCAAAGGCGAATCCATGGATGATATCTTTACGGATTTTAAAGATATTGTGATCCCAGGGATGACTCACTGGCAGCATCCTTCTTGGTTTGCTTATTTTTCTGCCAACAACAGTCCTCCCTCTATCCTGGCAGAGATTCTTACTGCCGGGATGGGAGCGCAGTGTATGATCTGGAAGGCATCCCCGGCTGCAGCTGAACTGGAAGAGGTGGTTATGGAATGGCTGCGTAAGATGCTGAGCCTTCCAGAGGAAATGACCGGTGTTATCCAGGATACTGCTTCAACTGCATCTCTTACAGCTCTTATAACTGCCCGGGAAAAAGCCACTGATTTTACTTCCAATCTTAAAGGTCTAAAAAGGCCGCTGGTTGTATATATATCAGAAGAAGCACACTCGAGTATTGAAAAAGGAGTAAAAATTGCAGGTTTTGGAAAAGAAAATATCCATTCTATTCCCACTGATAAAAATTTTGCCATGATTCCGGAAAAATTGGAAAAGGCTGTTTTGGAGGATAAAAAAAAAGGATTGCAGCCAGCTTGTGTAGTGGCCACAGTTGGAACGACATCGTCCTCTGCTCTGGATCCTATTGAGCCTATTGGAAAGATCTGCCGGTATTTTGATATCTGGCTGCATGTTGATGCGGCCTATGCCGGTTCTGCAGCGATTCTGCCGGAAAAAAAATGGATGCTTAAAGGTGCAGAGTATATGGATTCATTTGTCTTTAATCCGCATAAATGGATGCTGACTAATTTTGATTGTTCTGCCTATTTTGTAAAAGATCCTGCAGCTTTGATCCGGACATTTGAGGTCCATCCGGAATACTTAAAAACTGGGGTAGATAATCAGGTAAAAAATTTCCGGGATTGGGGTATTCAGCTGGGCCGGAGATTCCGGGCTCTTAAGCTGTGGTTTGTGCTCAGGTATTATGGCCTGGAAGGTCTCCAAAATATTATCCGTGAACATATCCGGCTGGCTGGATTGTTCAAGAAATGGGTGGAAGTAGATGAAAATTTTGAATTAATGGCTCCAGTGCCTTTAAGCCTGGTTTGCTTTCGTTTAAATGACGGTCGTAGTGAAGAGGCCTTGGACCGGCTGAACCGGGATTTTCTCGAGAAGTTAAACCAGACGGGAAAGGTGCTGCTGACTCAGACAACATTAAGAGGGAAATATGTCCTGCGAATGGCTATCGGCTCCCGCACAACCCGGGAACTGCATGTAAGAGAAGCCTGGGAGCTAATGAAAGAGATTGCCGGACAATTACTTTAAGAAAAGAGCGGTAAAAAGAATACGGTTTTGAGGGACTCCTGATAATTGTTTACCCTTGACATTATTCTCATATGTTGTATATTAAATAATAGAGATTCTATATAGAGTAGTATAATGAAGACTCATTGTACTTTTTTGTCACGAAAAGAGGGGTGGATAAATGATGGAGGAAAATAGAAAGTTTATCAGGTTTAATTGCCTTCTTTCAGGGAAAGCGAGGTTGCAGAACAGGTCGATTGAAAATGCAGAAGTTAAGAATTTTTCCCGAAAAGGCATGTTGCTGACACTCCCTAATGCTAATGGCAGTCTAAGGGGTGGAGTAGAAGTACGGCTTTATATTCCAGGAAAGATGCTTCCTGTCTATATTTCTGGTAAAATTATGTGGAAGCAAAATGTTAAAAACCATAGTGAAATAGGAGTGGAAATCGATCAGGCGGATAGAAAACGGAAGAGCGAAATTATGGATTATGTCTATTCAGTGTGGCAGCGAAGAAAGCAGAACGAAAAAAATAGGCCCATTAAACTGCAAAGAGATCATTAAGCAAGCAAGATCACCGGCATCGGGGTCCGGCCGTTAAAAAATTTTAAAAAAATAAAAAAATTTACTAAACTTTTTAAAATTTTTTATGGCGGTGCCCCTGTTTTTTTGTGTGCAGCG
>CBDUUS010000276.1:0-2403 GCA_965370465.1 uncultured bacterium
GTAACAGTAGTTTTCCTTTAGTAAACAATCCGGTTATCAGATATAATTTATAAACTTGCAGCCTGATAATAAAAAAATTTTTATTATAATTTTAATATACAATAAATATTTTTAAGCAATATAATATTGCGGGCGGAGAAAAATATGGAAGCTTTGAAAAATAAATATATAGGCGTGCTGGATATAGGCACCACCTCGGTAAGATTTATTATATTTCACCTGAGCGGGCGCATCTTATTTAAATCATATAGAGAAATAAAACAGATCTATCCCCGTCCGGACCGGGTGGAAGAGGACCCTGGCGAGATATGGGAAGCTGCAGAGATAGTAATAAATGATGCTCTTTCAAATGGGGAAATAGATAAAAACAGTATTTTGGCCATAGGGATCACTAATCAGAGGGAATCGGCGGTTCTGTGGGACAGAGATACCGGGAAACCCTGTACTAATCTTATAGTATGGCAGGATAGAAGAACAGCTAGAAGGTGCAGAGAGCTAAAAGACGCAGGATATGAAAATATTATAAAAGAAAAAACGGGCCTGACTATCGACCCATATTTTTCGGCAACAAAAATAGAGTGGCTCCTTAAAAACAATCCGGAGACCGAGAACTTAAAAAAATCCAAAAGACTTGCCTTCGGCACTGTGGACAGTTATATAATATATAGGCTGACAGGGGACCATTTAACTGATTATTCAAATGCAGGCAGGACACTGCTTTTTAATATATCAAAACTTTGCTGGGATGATGAGCTGCTTGATATTTTCAATATTGATAAAAATATATTGCCCCGGGTCCTTCCCTGTTATGGAAATGCGATTTTTGGAGTGACAAAAAAGGAATCAGTTTTCGGAAGGCAGATCCCTATTTGCTCTGTATTTGGTGATCAGCAGGGCGCATTATTTGGGCATAAATGTTTTACCAGAGGGGATATAAAGTCAACCTTTGGTACCGGGTCCTTTATTATGCTAAATACAGGGAAAGAAAGAGTAATAAGCAAAAATGGCCTGCTTTCCACAATTTTTTATGGTGATGGAAAGGACACCTATTATGCTCTTGAAGGCTCTATATATAATACAGGCAGCATATTCCAGTGGCTGAAGGAGGGTCTGGGAATAATTAATGATTATGACGAGATAGAGAAGCTGGCAAAAGATATAGGCTACCAGGAGGATCTTTTTATGGTGCCTGCTTTAACTGGACTGGGCGCCCCGTACTGGGATCCATGCGCCAGGGGAATGATCATAGGCATCAACCGCGCAACCTCCAGAGGCGAGATCATAAGGGCAGCAATCGAGTCGACAGGCTTCAGGACCGCTGATGTGTTAGAAGCTATGGTAAAGGATACAAAGATGGATATTAAAAAATTAAAGATAGACGGGGGAGTGACAAAAAACAGGCTTTTCTGCCAGGTGCTTGCTGATATTACCGGTGCCAATATTGTAAAATTTGATATAGAGGAAATAACTTCCCTTGGTGCCATGTACGGGGCAGGTATCGGGATCGGCATATGGGATAGTGTCTCAGATATTAAGGAAGATATGGAATTTGAGAAGTATCTTCCAAAGATCGATATTAAGCTAAGAAACAAATTGTACAGAAAATGGAAGAAAGCTATTAAAAAAGCGAGGAATTGGTCCGGTGAATAATAAGATCAAGCAATACAGGCCTTGATTGTGATGTTTATTGAATATGGATAAGTATATAAAAAGTGATATTGCTATCATAGGAGCCGGAGTAATAGGCTGCGCCATTGCCAGGAGATTAAGCAGATATAAAAGCTCAGTGATAGTTATAGAAAAAGAAGCTGATATTGGATGGGGCACCACCAAAGCCAATAGTGGAATAATACATGCCGGATATGCCGGTGAACCAGAAAGTTTGAAGCTGAAATTATCACCGCGGGGGAATAAGCTTTTTAGAAAAAATGCTCATGAGCTTGACATCCCCATAAAAAATCCGGGCTCGCTGGTAAATGCAAATGACAGGTCCCAGATAGCTGAGCTGGAAAAGCTTTACACCAGTGGCTTAAATAATGGGGTTCCCAATATGCGCTTGATAAAGGGGAATAAAGAGATAAGAAAGCTGGAGCCCAATATAAAGAAAGAGGTTTGTGCTTCTCTTCTGGCAAAAGATGCCTGTATTGTCTCCCCTTATGAGACTGTAATCGCCCTTTATGAAAATTCTAAGGCGAATGGAATAAGTTTTTTATTTAATAATAATGTGATTAAAATAGAAAATAATGAAAAGTTTTTGATCCATACAGACCAGACAATCATAGAGGCAGAGTATATTATTAATGCTGCGGGCCTGTTTACAGACAGTATTGCTGCTATGATCGGTGATGCAAGTTTTAATATAAAGGCTGTAAAGGGCCAGTATTTTCTAATTGATAAAGAAGA
>CBDUUS010000277.1:0-2391 GCA_965370465.1 uncultured bacterium
ACCATAATAGCCTGGAACTGGCCTCCAAAAATGATATAAAAAGCATTTCCTTTCCATCCATAAGTACAGGCATATTCGGATATCCCATCAGGGAAGCTTCAGGTATCGCACTTAATACTATTATTGATTTCTTAAATGACCACCAGGAAATAAAACTGGTAAAAATGGTGCTTTTTTCTGAAAGCGACTACCAGGCATACAAAACATCCCTGAAAGATATTTTAAAATAAAATCAACATTCGCATAAAAACGCCAGCTTTTGATTGGCGGACAGGGAATCGCTATTGATGAATTTCTTGCAAGTCCAATTGAAAAGTGGATGAAATAACAAGCTTTAAAACTTTGACAGGTAGTCTATGAATTCTTAAATTATAATCCACAGTCTGGTACGCAATACATTGCTTCATATGAAAATCTATATGAAATCAGCATAAAAGCAATTAATTGACAGTATTATGTA
Organism: uncultured bacterium; assembly: GCA_965370465.1. Lineage (GTDB taxonomy): Bacteria > Actinomycetota > Humimicrobiia > Humimicrobiales > Humimicrobiaceae > M55B120. The sequence goes on from CBDUUS010000277.1 coordinate 461, forward strand.
TAATACTTATAATAGTACCCTGAAAAGTATTATAAGGAATAAGAGGTGGATTATGGCTTTTATAACAGCCAATGAACTAAAGAAAAAAGGGGTGTCCCTATTGGAAGACAAGGTTAGTAAAAATGAAGAAACTATAATTACTGTCAGGGGCAAAAACAAGTATGTAATAATGGGTATAGCGAAATATAATCAGTACCGGGAATATGAATTGGATGCAGCTATTATGGAGACGAGGGAAGATATCAAGAAAGGAAACTTTATAATAGAAAGTGTGGATGATCATATAAAACGGTTAAAAAAGAATTTATGAAATATAAGATCATCTACACGAAAAGCTATATTAAGCGTGCGGGGAAATTTGTAAAAAAATATCCTCAATTAATGGGACAGTATGAGAAAACGTTAAAACTTCTTGAGCTGAATCCTTTTCATCCTTCTCTTAAGCTACATGGATTATCCGGGAGACTAAGCGAGTTATTTGCTGTTTCAATAAATTTATCATTCAGGATAACCCTGGAGCTGCTGATCTCTGAAAAAGAAATCATACTCATAAATATAGGTATTCATGATGATGTATACAGATGAGAAATATTATAAAAAATATGCTTGTCGGCTGAATAATCCTTTATAATTCCATATTTTTATTATAAATTAATGGCATAAAGAAAAAAGTCTTTTTTACAATTATTATTAAAGGCAAAAGGTTTATATAGGAAATATGAAAACTATAGGAAGAAACGACCCCTGTCCCTGCGGAAGCGGGAAAAAGTATAAGAAATGCTGCATGTTGAAGGAAAATATAGCAAATCTTGGGATCTTCAGGTATGAGAAAAATCTTGCTGTCAGAAGTTCTGCAGTTGAGAAGATGTTAAAACTGGCCGATGGTAAAATCGGTATCAATCAAATGGACGTTCTACTATTTCTGACAGATTCACCTATATTTAAAGAAAGAATTGTTGACCCGATTTCCGGCAGCAAAGAAGATGCTTTTATTTTCCAATATTTATTAAACTCATTGCTTGTATATGCATATCCCGTAGGCAGCTCAGGCGACCGTCTGTGGAGGCACTGCCTTGATAAATACAGGAATAGATTCAGCGAAGAAGAAATTCTCTTTCTGCAATCGCTTAATAATTTTACCGGAGGTTTTTTCCAGACAAAAGAAATTGACGCAGATGAATATTTAATTGTCGCAGAAGATATTTTTACCTTAAAGACCTATAAGGTAATGGACAGGGGCATGAGCTCAAATATTGTAAAAAATGATATTTTCGCAGGTCTTCTAATACCTTATGATAAAGACTCATATGCATTGGAAGGGGGATCTCCGATAGTATTTCCTCCCATGAAAAAGGAATATATCAGGGAGGCGGCAGACAGTTTCTTTGCCCTGAGTAAAAGCAAGCTCAGGGGAGATATAAATGAAAAGCTGTCAAGATTTTTAAATCTATATCCGGTTAATATGTATAGGATAGTGCTTGATTATTATTATATTACCCTGGAGACGCCGCCGCCAAAGATCATGACCACAGATAATGAAGAGATAGTATTTTCGAAAACATTCTATGAATTGTCTGATATGCAGGGAGTTAAAAACAAATTGCTTGCGGAGGCAGGTTTTACGGTCAGTGAAGAAACTAATGAAGAAACCACTATTTCATGGCGGAATAAAAAAGATACAGTACTGGGAACAGTCTTTCTAAGCAGCCACAGGCTTCGCTTCGAAACAAACTCTAATGAGCGGCTGGAAAAATGGAAGAGTATAATAAAAAATATGCCTATTGAATTTGTAAGTACAGAATCCACCGATCTTCAGAGCATGATGGAAGAAAGACCAAAGGACCCTGGTTTCGAAGATAAGAATTTGGGGAAAAGTGCGATGGACGATATTCCTGAAGAAGCGTTAAGGGGTATTGCACTTGATTACTGGG
>CBDUUS010000278.1:0-2381 GCA_965370465.1 uncultured bacterium
GCCTATATCCAGCCAGATCATTTTCTTTGGACGTTTAGGCTCAGGTATTATAGGTAGTCTGGCTGAACTGAATGCCATGACCTGTTTTAATAGCATTACTTTTTCAACAGTACGGACAGCCTGAGCCATTTCACGGCTGCGATAGGAAGATTCCCCAAAATTTTTATATTTAAAAAGTGAACCTGCCACTCTGGCGCCATATTCAATGACCTGTTCTAAATACTTATTTTCGCTGTTTGATCTGGAATATTTTCTAATATCATCAATATATGCAGTATGGAGCCGGTTTAAAATAGTCTTTACTTCATCATAATTGCCTGTAGTTATATAGCTGTTTATAACTTCGGGCATTCCTCCGATGACTAAATAATCCCTATATAAATTGATTGCCAGATCTTCAAAATCAAAGGAATCTCCCAGTTTAATATTATTAAGAGACTCAAGCAATGCAGTTTTTCCTTTGGCCTCCAGATACTCAAAAAAGGTCATTGGATATATATATTTATAGTCAATCCTGCCCACAGGCATTGACCAGCTTTTATCAATTTTTGCTTCCAGTAATGAACCGGCAGCCATAATATGCAGCTGTGGTTTTTCTTCGGAAAAAAATCGTAAAAGTTCCATAATATTTTTTGATTCCTGGATTTCATCAATGAAAAGCAGAGAGCTTCCCGGAACTGCATTTTTATCAAAGAAAATAGATATTCTTTTTAAGAAATCCTCAACACTGATTGCTTTATCAAAAACTGCCAGCTGGTCTTTTTTTTCCAGGTTGATCTCAATCACCTGATCAAAGTTTTCCTGGCCAAACTTTCGAATAACACTTGTCTTGCCTACCTGTCTTGCTCCGCGCACAATCAGCGGTTTCCTGATAGGGCTTTTTATCCACTTTTTAAATTCTATTTCAATATTACGATTAAACATAGTACCATTATAGTACATCAGGTGTAATAAACAAGTACTAAATTATAACATTCTGATTTTAATATCTTTATAATAGTTTAGAATATTGGAACATTTGAAAACAGGTTTACGGCCCATGCTACCAGTGCATCGAAGATAGTTGTAAGAAATTCAAAAGATCATATGAACGAAAATCATGTCTACTGATACTTTTTGAATCTGATAACCTGGATTACATCTACTATTAGCTGTGTGCATACTGGTGATCCAGGAGATATTCTATAAAAAGAAAAGATAAAAATATTAAATTTAATGCCTGTCCAGCCATTCTATAATATCCCGGTATACCTCTTCTTTGTTTACTTCATTCAGTATTTCATGTCTTGCTCCGGGATAAAACTTATAATTCACATCCCTGAGGCCGGCTTTTTTATATAAATCATAAACCTGGAGGACTCCCCTGGTATTACTACCCACAGGATCATCTTCTCCTGAAAGGAGCAGTATGGGCAGGTCTTTGGATATATTCTCTATATTGGAAAAGCTGCCGATGTCCCTGATCCCGGTCAGCAGATCATAGAAAAATCCGGCTGAGAAAATATCACCGCATAAGGGATCATTCACATATTTATCCACATTGGAAGTATCCCTGCTCAGCCAATCAAATCTGGTTCTGTTTGGGGCAAAAGCCTTATTATAGCTTCCAAAGGATAAGTTATCCAGTATGGGAGATTTAGCTTTTTTACCTTTCATTTTCATTTCAAACCTTGCTATTAAGATCCCTATATATTTTAAAGGACCGGGATCTCCGCTGGTCCCTGTAAGTATCACGCCTGAAAGCTTATCCTCGTATCGGATAATATAGCTTCTTATCAGAAGCGAACCCATGCTGTGGCCAAGGAGATATATAGGAAGACCGGGATGATTTTTAGTTATAATATTATTAAGCTTATACATATCGCTTACTACAAGATTCCAGCCATCATTAGGAGCAAAATATCCAATATTATCCAGACTGCCGGCAGTTTTCCCGTGCCCCCGATGGTCATTTGCATATACGACATAGCCAGATTTTGTTAAGGCCCCGGTAAAGTTTTCATATCTTAATGCATGTTCGGCCATGCCATGGGCTATCTGCACCACGCCCTTAATATTGCTTTTATCAGCAGGGAGCCACTTATATACGAATATGCTTTTGTTGTCATCAGTTTTAAAATTAAAAGTTTCTGACTTCATAACTGACCTTTCGTATTAGTTATTTTAAAAGACTTATGCAATTTTCTAAAGTTAAGAGATTTCTATCCTCTTCACGCTCAAGAAATGGTAAAACATCTTCCGTAACCCTTTCCCAGTTTATATTCTTAATATGTGAAGCTATAATGTTTTTCCAGTTTTTTGAATTAATTTTTGGTCCCTTCCAATCCGTTTGAGTCAGAGCATTATTTAACAGAATAAAATTTGGTGCGGGCCAGGAAGGA
>CBDUUS010000279.1:0-2376 GCA_965370465.1 uncultured bacterium
ATAAAATATATTGATTTACTATATTTTTATTGCCGTCAATTCTAAAACTCACCGTGAAGTCTGTTTATGCCTATTCTTGTTAGCGCAAAATCATATCTTATTGGATCATTTTTTTCAATATTTTTAAAGGATCCTGTAATTTCTATTACTGTTTTCATATCAGCCTGCTTTCTCGATGTCAGGCCGAGACTGCGGGATATGCGGTGCATATGTATATCGAGAGGGATCAAAAGCTTTGACGGAGATATCCCGGACCATCCGCCAGGATCGACCCTATCATTTCTGACCATCCATCTTAAAAACAGATTAATCCTTTTGAAGGCGCTTCCTCCGAGATGCGATGGTATAAGGCTGCAGCAAGAATTGTTTGATAGGATAGAAATGTTCTCACAGAAATTAAGCACAGCAGGATTCATATTTGGATCTTTTTCATTATAGTTAGTTAGAAATGCATTATTAAGGGAACCGAAATCTTTGATCATGCTCCTTGCAGCATACAAAAGACAGGCTACTTCGTCTCCAACTGTGAATCTGTGCTTAAACCCTGCAAAGCACTGCTTTAGATGGTCAAGATCTGATACCATTAAAAATTCATAAGGAGAGGGACCCATTTTTTTAAGTATATGCCCGGTACTTTTTAATATCTGTCCTACTCTTCCATATGCCAGCGATGATGCAATAATGCCGGCTATCTCCCTATCCTTTATCTCGCTGTATGGATACAAAAATTCAAGCGGGTCGGGATGGACAAATCTGCGGTGATTATATCTGGAATATAGCTCCTCCAGTTTGAGCTTTATCTCTTTTCTGCTATAGGCGATATCTTCCAATCTATTTTAAATAAATACCTTTTTTATTATTAGGAGCCTGTAGAGGCAGGCTATAGCACTCTTGAATGGGCATCAGCGATCTTCTGTGCAAGTCCGTCAAGCATATCAAGATCACCGTCTGTAGGATAGCCTTTTATCATAACAGGTTCGATTATCTCAGCTTTCAGAGGAGATACAATATCTCCGAGGATCTCGACAGCCTTCCCTCCCCAGTTATATGATCCGATTATTGACAGAAATCTGACACCGGGTCTCAGGGCCCTGGCAAGATATGCAACATACACTGCATGGGGATGAGGTCCTGCAAGCACAGTTGGTGTTCCAATGACTACAGTGGCTGCATCTATAAGGGCCGAAGCCAGTTCACCCAGATCATCTCTAATTATATGAAAATCAATGACTTTGACATTTCTTTTTTCCAATGCGCCTTTCAAATATTCTACCATCTTTTTGGTGCTGCCGTGCATGGAGACATAGGGAATAATAACAGTATTGCTGAGTTTTCCAGATGACCACTCCCTGTAGGCATCAATTATAAAACTGGTATCGCCATAGATCGGTCCGTGGCTGGGGGCTATAATATCTATATCATAATCTTCTAGTTTTTCCAGGTTTTTCCTGATAATATTTCCGAATGGAAGCATTATTTCCCCATAATACCTTTTTGCTGCCAGCATTACTTTTTCAATATCATTCTCCGACACCATTAACTTATCTGTAGCATAATGGGAGCCGAAAAAATCGCAGGTAAAAAGTATCTTTTCTTCCTCAAGATATGTCGACATAGTCTCCGGCCAGTGAACCCATGGGGTCATTATAAATTCTAATGTCTTGTCCCCCAGGGAAAGTTTATCTCCGTTTTCTACAGTCTTAAACCTGCTTTCAGGAATATGCAGGAGATCCATCAGTATGCCTTTGCCTTTCCCGCTTGTTATAACCAGGCTTTCAGGAAATTTATTTATCAGGTCAGGAATCACGCCTGAATGATCCTGCTCCCCGTGATGGGAGACTATATAGTCGATTTTCTTTATGCCGGTCTTGTCCAGATTATCCATAAGAACATCTATCATGGGAGGATCGACACTATCAAGTAAAGCACTTTTTCCGCTTCCTTTGACCAGGTAACTATTATAAGTGGTACCGTCCGGAAGAGGGATGAGTTCATCAAATAATCTTCTGTCCCGGTCTATTGCTCCCACAAAAAAGACATCTTTTCTTATCTCCCTGTAACTCATCTATTATCACTCCCTTTGTTTTGAACTTAATTATAATCAGACTGCACCCTTATATTGAAGGATGCATCCACTATCTTCGTTTCGGGTCCGCTCCATGATTTCCATAGTCCCATGTATATTGTCTAATATTTATATGATTTGTTCAAATTTTCATTGGATCTTTTCCATTTAATGGTCTGTCTGATCTTCCATTGATCCCACAGGAAAACAATTATTTTTTAGTATAGTGCCATTCCCGGTAGAAGTTCACCGGTCCTATTCCCGAATACTCTTTTAGTCTGTCTGGAAGAGCACAGGGCCGGGTTCTATAT
>CBDUUS010000280.1:0-2373 GCA_965370465.1 uncultured bacterium
CGGTTTAAGAAAAAATTAAAGGAATACGGTATCTATGAATCTCTGAAGGTGATACCCGGAGACCTAAAACTACTTATTAAAGGATTGCAATAATAAAATATATACATAGCGAGAGGAAGACCAGAATATGAAAAGCTTTAGAAAAGAACTGTGGTTTGAGACTTCAAAAAGGCGGGAACTCATAAATATTACAACCCACATTGAAGGATGCCTTGGTGAAAGCGGTATAAAAGAAGGTCTGGCACTAATAAATGCTATGCATATAACGGCAAGTGTATTTATAAATGATGATGAAAGCGGGTTGCACAGTGATTTTGAGAAGTGGCTCGAAGGGATCGCTCCAGAAAAGCCATATGACAGATATCGGCACAATGGTTTTGAAGACAATGCCGATGCCCATCTCAAAAGGACGATCATGGGAAGAGAAGTAGTAGCGGCTGTTAGCGGAGGAAAGCTTGACCTGGGACCATGGGAGCAGATATTCTATGGTGAATTTGACGGTAAAAGAAGAAAGAGGGTCCTGGTAAAAATAATAGGAGAGTAATAATATATTAAAGGATAATAAATAAGAAGGAGAGAGACATCAGACTTGGAATAACAGGACTTCCCAATGTAGGCAAAAGCACTCTTTTTAATGTCATTACTGCTGCAGGTGCAGAAATATCAAATTATCCTTTTTGTACTATAGAACCAAACAGGGCGACTGTCCCGGTGCCTGATAGCCGGCTGGAAGATCTTGCCGGTATGGTAAAACCAGAAAAGACCATACCTGCAACAATTGAATTTGTGGACATAGCAGGTCTTGTAAAGGGGGCCCATAAAGGAGAGGGACTTGGAAATAAATTTCTCTCAAATATAAGGGAAGTAGATGCAATGGTCCATGTGGTGAGGTGTTTTAAGGATGAAAGTATCTCTCATGTCTCTGGAAGGGTAGACCCTATATCAGATATTGAAATAATAAATCTTGAGCTTATTTTTGCTGATATCGAAAGCATTGAAAATAGGCTCGAAAAAAACAGGCGCCCGGTAAAAAGCGGGGACCGGGATATTGTAAAGGAAGTAGAAATTTTGGAAAAGGTTAAAGGCGGGCTTGAAGAAGGTAGGGCTATCAGGAATATGGAGCTTTCGGTTATAGAAAAAGATATTGTAGACAGTCTTTTCTTGCTGACAGTCAAACCTGTTCTTTATGCGGTAAATATATCCGAGGCTGATCTTGGAGGGACCGGAGAGGATATTGCTGAATTAAAAAGAGTTAAAGATTATGCTGAAAATGAAAACTCCCGGATGATCTCAATAAGTGCAAAAATAGAAGAGGAATTGACGCAGCTGGACAAAGAAGAGAGATTACAATTTATGAAAGAGCTTGGGATCCCGGAAACCGGAATGGACAGGCTTATCTCGGGATGCTACAGTCTTCTCGATCTGATAAGTTTTTTTACCATAAAGCTTCCCGAAGTAAGGGCCTGGACCGTAAAAAAGGGAACGATGGCCCCTCAGGCTGCAGGAAAGATACATACAGATTTCGAAAAAGGCTTTATATGTGCTGAGACTATAGACCACAGGACCCTTATGGATGCAGGTTCATTTAATATGGCAAGGGAGAAGGGCCTTATAAGGCAGGAGGGAAAGCAATATATAATAAGAGACGGAGATGTCATCCTCTTTAAATTCAATGTATAGAAATCAATGTTCATCGGCCAATATATTCCTCCATATCATCTACGAGTCCGCTAAATATTTTCAGTGCCCTGTTGACAGGTTCAGGCGAAGTCATATCTACACCGGCTTTTTTTAAGAGCTCTATTGGATAATCGGATCCTCCGCTTGAGAGAAATTCCAGATACCTGTCGACTGCACCGTTTTCTCCTTTTATTATCTTTTCTGATAATGCAGCTGCAGCTGAAAAACCAAGAGCATATTTATATACATAAAAGGCGCTATAGAAGTGCGGTATTCTTGCCCATTCAAGATCTATTTGCTGATCGACAATTATTTCTTTTCCATAATATTTTATATTCAGGTCGCGGTATATCCTGGAAAGGTTATCCGATGTCAGAGGGATCTGCTTTTCTGCATTGCCGTGTATTATCTTCTCAAATTCAGCAAACATGGTCTGCCTGTATACTGTGCCCCTGAACTGCTCCAGATAGTGATTGAGAATATACTGCTTCTTCTTTTTATCATCAAGGACCTTAAGAAGATGATCTGTAAGGAGTATCTCATTTAAGATCGATGCGACTTCCGCCACAAATATTTTATATCCAGCCCTGGCATAGGGCTGGTTTTTATTTGAAAAATATGTATGCATCGCATGTCCCATCTCATGGGAAAGGGTGAAGGCATGATTTATTATATTTTCATAATTCATAAGGA
>CBDUUS010000281.1:0-2372 GCA_965370465.1 uncultured bacterium
AGGTCAGCGATATATTCCATATACAGAGGGGATACTCTGATCTTGCCGGGAAGCTTAAGGGGCTTGGAGCTGATATAAGGCAGGAGGGCCAAAAGGTCCACTACCTGTAATAGACATAATAAATAGAATAATCCAGTGAAACCAAATTATGGTATAATTTAAAAGTAAACTGTTCTGGTTTCTGGTATATTCTAAATTTAATTAGTGTGGACAAGGGTTTTAATGGAAAAGACAGCATATAAAAAAAGGGAAGAAATTATTATTGATAAGATAGTATCCCTGATCAGGAAAGATATAGGGCCCGACCGGATGCTTCTTTTTGGTTCCAGGGCAGAAGGAAGACATGGTCCGGGTTCGGATTTTGATATTGCATTGGACGGTAAAAAAATTAGTGTGAGAAAAATGAGAGAGCTAAGGGAAAAACTGGAAGAAGTTTCGGGCCTGCATAAAGTGGATATAATATTTTTAGAATCTGTTGATAAGGAATTTAAGGATATAATTTTAAGAAAAGGGAAAATACTATATGAAAGATGTGCTTGAGTATTCTTTAAAGAAATTAATAGATGCCCATAAAAGACTGGAAGAAGGCATAGAACAAGCCAGAGATGAATTGGATAAAGACGGTGTTATCCAGAGATTCGAATTTACATTTGAACTTTTATGGAAAGCTTTAAAGATCTATCTTGAACATCAGGGGATAATAGTAAAAACTCCAAGGGATAGTTTTGTAGAGGCTTTCAGGATCGATCTATTTGATGATTAAAAAATATTTCTTGATATGCTGGAAGATAGAAACAGCACTTCACATATTTATGATAAAGAGACCTCAAAAAAGATCTTTAATTGCATAAAGAAAAACTACTCATCCGAAATTACAAAGTTAATCGAGCAGTTAGAAGCTTATAATAGAGAAGCTTAAGTCGCAGGATGGTCCACAGATAGAGGGGATACTCTGATCTTGCCGGGAAGCTAAAAGGGCTGGGGGCAGATATAAGGCAGATAGACTAAGGTTTTGGATCCCTATAAAAAACCTTATTTTTCTATATTGATATATTTGTTATAATATCCATTACTTTTTAAGGGGATATAGCATGCCCCTTAATTTTTGGGGCCGCAGCTGTATTTATGCAGGCGGTAAGCGGCACTTTTATTATATGAGTCTTTATTATTTATATGGCAAGCGAGAAGAACAGGGGACCTGAAAAAAGGGAACCGGTCAAAGATAAGATATGCAGATTTAAAAGGCTTCCGCGATACGGGCGGATCCTTATAATAGTCTTTTCTGCCATAATAGCTGCAGCTGCTATTGCAGCAGCGGTGTTCTTCATATATATAAACTCGATCAATAAAACAATAAACTCCATAAATACTGCAGAGGTCGAGGATATACTGGCCCCGATAGAGTCCCCGGAAGAGCCGGTCACGATCCTGATCATGGGAAGTGATAGCCGTGATACAGAAAGTGAGAGGGGAAGGGCGGATACTATAATGCTCCTTTATCTTGATCCAGTAAATGCGGCAGGAAGCCTTCTTTCAATACCGAGAGACACCCTTGTAGATATACCCGGTCATGGGCAGGATAAGATAAATGCCGCCTATTCCTATGGTGGGGAAGAACTTATGATAAGGACGATACAGGATTTTATAGGAGCTGAGATAAACCATTATGTGACACTGGATTTTCAGGGTTTTATAGACCTTATTGATGCTATGGGCGGGGTAGACATAACTATAGACCGGCCGCTCGTGGATCCAAAGAGCGGGGCCAACCTTTCACCCGGCGACCATCATCTGACAGGGGAGCAGGCACTTGCATATACCAGGAGCCGGTCCACCGAACTCGGTGATATCGGAAGGATACAGCGCCAGCAAAATCTGTTTAAAGAGCTTATGGCCCAGAAGCTTAATGTGCAGTATCTTTCTAATATACCGCATTATTTCAATATACTGATCGACAGCACCCGCACCGATCTTGAAGTGCTTACTATACTAAGGTATTCAAAAGCGGCCCTTTCCTTTACGCTGGAAAGCTTCGGGACCAGTATAATACCCACTCATTCTGACTGGATAGAAGATAATACAATTAGTGTTCAGATACCGGATCAGGAAGAGGCAAGGGCCATGTGGGAGAGGATACTGGCAGGAGAAGCTGCCAGCAGGTATAATGCTGAGTACTCGGAGATCGATGTCATCAGCGATTCGATGACGGAGGATGCAGTATATACATACAGGATAAAGGTCAAAAATACAGGGACCCTTATATGGAACAGGAATGGCGGCAATCCCATATATCTTGGATACCACTGGATAGATTTCAATACAAAGGAGACGGTGGTATTTGATGGCAGGAGGAGCATAATCTCAGATGATGG
>CBDUUS010000282.1:0-2365 GCA_965370465.1 uncultured bacterium
TATCAGATGACAGTCCCACTATAAAGAAAATAACTGACAGGAAGAAAAATGCCGCGCCGACAAAACCGGACCATATATGGGGACTGAATGTTCCACTGGAGATATAAGTCCACAGAAGGACGATCTCAAAGGCTACTGCGATGATCAAAAAGGCCAGTGATATGACCGAAAAGAAGGCAAGGGGCCTGTAATCCCTGTAGGTCCCCAGTATTATCTTTAAAGTGTTTATAGCATATATGAAAAGATTGGAAGCGACCTTCGATCTTCTTGATGGAAAATATTTGACGCTTATGGGTACTTCTTTTATATTGAGCCCCTTAAAAGACAGGTCGATAAAAGTCTCCTGAGTATAGGTGAATCTTCCCTGAAGGTTCAGGGAGAGAAGCGCCCTTTTTGAATATGCCCTGAAGCCGCAGGAGACATCCTGGTATCTTTTGCCCACAAGGCTGCTGATAAGAAGAGACATCAGCCTGTTTCCCCATAATTTGGCTATGGGCATATTTAGAATAGGTTTCCTGTCAATAAATCTTGATGCTGTTACAAATTCCGCACTTTCATCAAGAATAGGCTTTAAAAGCTTTGATATCTCCGCAGGGTCAAATTGGCCGTCTCCATCGATATTTATCATCATATCGAAACCATTATCTACTGCATATTGGAGGCCCCTTCCAAAAGAGAAACCTACACCCATATTCTTATAATTATCTATTACCCCTATCCCCATGCTTCTGGCTATATCAGGAGTTCTATCAGTGCTGCCGTCATTTATGACCAGAGTCTCTATTTTGGTGATACCGGAGATCTTGCGGGGTATCTTATTGAGCACTTCCCCGATTTTATCTTCTTCATTAAAGGCCGGTATTATGATAAGTAATTTTTTCATTTTTATAGCTCCCAATTATCAGCTTCTTCCATGAATTTTACCATATCAAGATAAAAATCATCATTGGAGAATTTTGCAAAGGCGATCAGGTCCTTTGGAAGACATTTGCCATTTACTCCGAATCTGCCATTAAATGGCACAGTAAGATGATTTTTCCCGATCCACTTTCTTTTATACATCGCCTCTTTTACTATTTCATAGTCTACATCCTGCTGTTTGCATGCTCTGTATAAATAATTTGCAAAAAGTACTTTGACAGCATAAAAATTATTGATGGAGTATTTGATCATTTCTGCAGTTCTATTATTAGTCTCAATAAAATGGCTGCTCCCAAAACCATCTCCGTAAAAAAGTCTTTTAAACTCCCCGGTTAAAATATTATCTTTTCCGCCTATGACAATAATATCCGGAGCGGCCGCGTCTTCCATGGAAGTTTTCTCAGTAAGGAATTCAGGATTGTTTATGATGCTGCAATTATATTTATCCATCAATTTTTCTGCTGTACCGGGAATAACAGTAGATCTGATAACAAATATCTGGCCGTTTAAGTTTTCTGCAATGCTTTTTTCTACTATCGAGATATCGCAGCCCTTTTCAGTAGACGGAGTGGGAACGCAGATAAATATATAATCGAAGTCCTTTAGCTGCTGTTTTTCTATATTGCTCCGGTCTATGATCTCATCATAGATATGATTGATCCCAAGGGATCTGGCATTGGCCTGGCCGAGCACGCCCCCCCCCTATTATAGCTGCGCTTTTATCCATTGCTTCCACCTTTTTATGCATAAAGATATTAAACTTTATCTCTGTCTGCTGCATGATGTCTGCAGATTAATTAAATAATATAACACAAAAAACTTAAATTTTTAAAAAATAATAATTCCTCATGGGCCTATGCTGTAATTTTTTGTTTAAACAATGATATTTTTAGTATAGAATTTGGTATTGATGTTTTACCAGGAAAGTATTTAAGCTTTGGAAATAAAGGTTTTTAAAAATAATATTTTTTACCTCTTTATATTAATACTGACTGTTGCAAATAATCTTGTCAGTATTATTGCAGGAAAATATATTGCCATAGATTTAAAGTTCTCAAGAACACTCATTATATGGCTCATCGTCATGATGGCCTCATATGCGGCAAAGTTTCTTTTCTGGATGATACTGCACAGAAGATTCAAACTGTCATTTATATATCCCATTCTAAGCATCAATTATTTCATAGCGCTTTTTCTGGGGAAGAGCCTTTTTGGAGAGCCCATAACCGCTTTTAAGATAGCAGGATCGGCGGTACTTATGGCAGGGGTCCTTCTGATACTTATATCAAGCCAGAAAACGGAAGGCGCAATATGATAGCCTACTATATACTGCTTGCTGTATTTATACAACTGCTTGTCGCCTATGGCCAGTATCATCTTCAGGTCGGTGCAAGGAGATTGGATCTTAAAAATGACCTGTCATATAATATAAGGAACTGGAACC
>CBDUUS010000283.1:0-2355 GCA_965370465.1 uncultured bacterium
CCCCATTTTACGCCTCAAGTATAGTTGAGACTCATAGGCCGAGGCCTGTTTTTCATTTGAGGCTGTGATTATAAGATAATCCCAGGGTTCTACAAGCGTCTGCATCTTCTATTTATTGCCTTCTACTTGAGCTTTTACCCAAGGATAGGTTTTTGCTATCCCAGCACGGAGAGAATAGCTGGACTTCCAGCCAATGGATTTTATAAGATCATTTCGAAAATTTCTTGCTTTTACTCCCACCGGGCCTTTAATATGTTTAACATTGATCTTTTTTCCAGCAACCTCCGCTATCGTCTGAACCAGCTCTATAACAGAGACATATTGACGCCGGCCGATATTGACGCCGTTTTTTAGCTCAGATTTCATAAGCAGGATTATGCCGTCAAGCAAATCATCAATGTAGGTGTATGCCCGCATAGCACTGCCGTCTCCCCAGATCTCTATGTTACCACCGTCCTCAGCTTCTGCGATCTTACGTGAAAGGGCTGCGGGTGCTTTTTCTCTGCCGCCGCTCCATGTACCTTCAGGACCATAGGTGTTTTGAAAACGGGCAAGCCTTATCTTCATGCCATACAGGCGACCGTATGCCATTGCCATTCGTTCAGCATAGAGTTTCTCCCAACCGTATTCATTATCAGGCAGGGCAGGATATGCTTCTTCTTCCGAAAGTTCCGGCTCCTGCGGGTCCATGTCCCTGTATATACAGGCTGAAGAGGAGAAAAAGTATTTTTCCACTCCCGCCTTTGCACTGGCATGGATTATATGGATATTTATAAGAGCACTGTTACGCATAATCTCACATTCGGCAGAATGGATAAATCCCATCCCCCCCATGTCAGCCGCTAGTTGATATACTTCATCAAATGCTTTTCCTTCTGAAATCAAGACAGCTTTTTCACAGTTTTTCTGCTCTCGTAAATCAAGCAAGAGGAAATCGTCTGCAGCAGTTTCTGAAAACACAGGTTTTTTTTGGTCCACTCCCCGGACCCAGTATCCGTCCTTCTTCAATCTTTTGACCAGATGGCTACCTATAAATCCGCCTGCCCCACAAACCAACGCTTTTTTCATGTGACTCTCCTTCCCATTTGGTTGAATAGAATTTTATATCAAAGGAAATATAGGAAGTCAATTTTTCTAAATTCATAAAAAATAATAAATGATTTTTTTTTATGAATAGTTCAGTTATGGATTATGATTCTGGGAATATCGTTTTCTGCAAGCAACTTTTCAAAATCCTTTATTTCATTTTCAACCAGACCCTTAAAAATCATCTCAGCTTTGGTAAGCTGTTCGTTTAAGTCTTTAAACCTGGCATAAATCGCCTGGGTGGGTTTTGAGTCCTGGGAATGGACGGCTGAATATAGATAAGCAAGCTGGTTGTCAAGTTTGACCTGATAATTAATGGGGTCCTGGCCGCTTTCATTTTTGGTCTGGATAAGGTCCTCCTCCAGAGAATCAAGTTTTTTTACGAGTTTTTCAGCAGCGGTCTTAATGTCTTTACTGAAACCTGCTTTTCCCGCCCGGGAGGAGATATTTTTGACCTGTTCTCTTATATCCCGTACTTTTTTGATGAGTTTATGGCTTAAAGCAAACTTTTCTCCTGCTTTGACCTGAAGGTCAAACTGTTCCTGCAGGTCATTAACTGAGATTGTCTTCCACCTGGGGTCTTTTAATACCTCAAAACTCTGTATTTGATTGTCTTCTCCTTTTATAAGCCTTACCTTATATGTTCCAGGCACAGCTTTAGGCCCACTGGTATAACTTAAGGAGATCACTGCTTCCTTGATCTTCTCTGGGGCTTTGTATGTTAAGTTCCAGGTAAGATTGTTTAATCCTTTTTCAGCTTTGACTTTATCAAATTTATAGATAACTTTATCCTCCCGGTCAAGTATTTCAGCTTTGATAGAATCAGATTTTTCGGGCTTTTCTCCAAGATAGAAATATATTGAGAGCCGGGAAAGTGTCCCCCGCACCTGAGTCCTGTAAATATTTTCCGGTTTAAACAAAACAGCATTTTTCCCTGCCTGGTCTTTTTTGAGCTGATGAAGAAGAGAGATGTCATCTAAAATCCAGAATGCTCTTCCCTGGGTGGAAACAACCAAATCCTTTTGAAAGACCATCATGTCGGTTATAGGAGTGATGGGTAGATTAAGCTGAAATTTCTGCCAGTGTTTTCCATCATTAAATGAGATAAACATCCCGAATTCAGTACCTGCATAGAGAAGCCCTTTCCGGTCCGGGTCTTCCCGCACTACTCTGACAAAATAATCCTCAGGTATGCCATTGTTTCCATCTGTTAGCAGGTCCCAGGATTTTCCGTAATTTTCTGTCCTGAAAATATAGGGCTTAAAATCA
>CBDUUS010000284.1:0-2352 GCA_965370465.1 uncultured bacterium
GCAGCTTCATAAAGGATAAGAAAAGTATTACCATAACGGGCCCGACAGGCTCAGGGAAAAGTTTTTTATCATCAGCTCTGGGAAACCAGGCCTGTGTCTACGGCTACAGGACCTTCTATTTTAATATTTCCAAGCTATTTTCCCTACTTAAGCTTGCCAAAGCTGAAGGCACCTATATATCAAGGATGGAAAAGATAGAGAGGGCTCCACTTCTGGTTTTAGATGACTTCGGGCTGCAAAAGCTTGATACGGCTTCAAGACTTATGTTTCTTGAACTTCTTGAAGACAGGCACGGTTTAAAGTCTACAGTAATTACCAGCCAGCTTCCTGTTTCCTCCTGGCATGAGATGATAGGAGATCCCACTATTGCCGATGCCATATGTGACAGGCTTATAAATAGCTCCTACAGAATTGAGCTAAATGGGGACACTTTAAGAAAGGTATTTAAAGCAAAGGAGGCAACTATGGAGACATAATTTTATTGACAAGATCTTTTTAGTTTTTGTATAGTGTATTATGGAGATATGGATTAGTTTTATAGGTGCTCTTTAAAATAATTATTAACTGTCCGTTAAAAACAATAACGGTGTCCGTTAGTTTCCAGATTGAGTGTCCGTTGAAAACCAGAATGGGTGTCCGATTTCGCCAGAATATCTATTATGTTTTTTCTTAATATATTTTTTATAGTCTTGTAGTTTTTTATATCCGTTTATAAGTTTTAGAAAAAACTCTTATCAATTTTAAGTTCTTTGTATAAATCTTTTATTAATTCTTCTCCAGCTTCATCACCTTTTGAACCCCTGCTAAGAGGCACAAAAAAATTGGGAACCCCTTCTATATCAATAATATACTTTTTATGAGGTCCCCTTTTTTTCTTTTCTTCTCTTCCTAATTTTTTAAGAAGTTTTTCAATTTTACTAAATTTTATTGATGTCACTTTACATTTTTGATATATATTCCTTCAAATAATTATATGATTTTTTATCTGAATTAGATAAATCTGATTTATTTTCCCTTAAAAATTCAAAGTAATCCAGTATAACAAATCTATAGCTATCTTTTGCCTCACTTTCAGTATCACCAATTCCATACATATTTGTTATTTTATCATGGCATAAATAATAATTATTTTCACTAACAAAATCTACATACATATCATCAATCATGTAAGAATCTATATAACTTTTTTCAATTAACATTTCACTATTATATTTTCTATAATAATTTTCTGTAGTTCTTGTTTCACTAAAATCAAATATATCTACTGTTGAATTTCCCATAGTTAAAGGTATGATTGAAATTCCTCCAATTTTATTTAATCTAAATGCAGTTTCCATTATTTACCAATTTTTACTTTCTCTTCATATTTTTTTATATTTTCAGATAATGCCCTAATTAATCCTTTAGTCACTGTTGGTGTTAATCTAATTCTTGCTACAATTTTAGCTTTTATTTTATCATCTTTATATTCTTCACCATCTAATACCGGTGGTGGATCTACTTTTGCAAAATATAAAATAAAATCATCTGGCCCATAAGCAACTCTTACATTATTAGAATAAATATCATCTGGCATTTCTTCATTATAAGGATAAACAATTCTAATTAATTTTGCTTTATCTTTTTCTTTACTCATTTTAAATCCCTACTTTTTTGTTTTTATTATATACTATTATAAATAAGAGTCTTCTAATAATCCATATACTAATTCCCAAATGCATATGGAGATAATTGTTATTTAAAAATTAAAAGCGCACACTGGAAGCCCTGGTTCCAAATTAAAATAGAAAGCATGATGGATATATTACTATATTAGCCGGTACTTCCGAAGCCGCCCTCTCCCCTGCTGGTAGCATCAAGCTCATCTGTAAATTCAATTTCTACATTTTCAACCTTCTGTATTACAAGCTGGCAGATCTTATCGCCTCGTTTTATTATGAAGTCTTTTTCCTTATCGAGATTGATTAATATGGCACAGATTTCACCCCTGTATCCGGAATCAATGAGTCCGGGAGTATTTACCAGGCTTAAACCGCTTTTTATAGCCAGCCCCGACTTTGGCTGCACAAAACCGGCATATCCGTCTGGTATAGATACTTTGATACCTGTAGGTACCTTTCTCCGCTCATATGGCTCTAGAATGCAGTCTAAGGCACTATAGAGATCAAGTCCTGCATCGCCAATATGGGCATATCCGGGGCTTCTTAATGTTTTATCCAGCTTTTGTATTTTTAGTTTTATCACTACATAACCTTCCTTTTCCATTTTATATTTTTCAGATATATAGAGTTTTACACAGATAATAATAATATTGATCAATTATGTCAAAAAAGAAAAAACAAATATTTTTAT
>CBDUUS010000285.1:0-2335 GCA_965370465.1 uncultured bacterium
CGAGTCTATACTGAAGATACCAGAAGAAAGACAGAGCTCAGGATCGCAAAGAAGATGCTGGAAGCAGCCGAAAGAGAGAGTAAAAAATAACCTTTATTTTACGGTTATGAGGATCATAAGATAGCACAGCATTTCTCCAGGAAAGTATGTGCTATCTTATTTTCAACCGCATATTTTACAGTTTTTTCTGAAGGAAAAGCAATCGCGTCTATACCTGCCTTTATAAGTCCTATTTCAAGAAGGTGCCTGTCCTTCCCGGGAGGCTTTGCACACCCAAAGGAGAGAAGCGTATCAGGTGATATTCCTCTTGCATGTTTTACCAGCTTTATTATATCTTCAGGGGGCACTTTTGAGGATGGAAAATCAATACTTGCCGACGCTTTTTTTAATACTGCAAAAACTATTGAATCTACCCTGAGGCCCATTGCATCTTCTACCATCGTAAATTCATCTGAGAGTTCACCATCTTCAAGCCCTATGATGATATGGGGAGATACCCTGAGCCCATTACTTTTAAGCATTTTTATTGTCTTTGTATAATCCCGGTATGTCCTGCCTCTGAGATTATATACTTGCTCGATAACTTTTTTGCTTTTTATAAGATTGGTAAGTACGGCATCTATCCCTGATGACTTCAGCGCCTTTACTTCTTCCATGCTCAAAAAGCCGGTATGGATATAAAGGGTAAGAAAAGGGTATTTTATTTTTAACTCCTTTATTCCGTCAATAATGTTGGCGAAGGGGAGCTTTCCGTTTTTGTCAAAACCTCCGCTTATAAGCATTCCTTTGAGTTTTCCGGACTTTAGATATTTCTCGGCAAGCGCTACAAGTCTTTTGCTGCTTTTTACCTCTATCATTCCCTTAAGCAACTCTCCCCGGCAGTGTCTGCACTGCAGCTGGCAATCATTTCCGGTAATGCTTATATTAAGGAAGCTTCCCGGAGTATTCCTGTAATAGTCGCCTATATATACCTTGCCGCCCGGAATGGCAAAGGTCAGTATCCTGTTTTTATTTGAGTATGGCAGATCACTTTTGTTTAATATCATGGTTCTATACTTTTATAGCGAGAAGGCTCTTTATTTGTTTTCTTATGGTATCTTTGTCTTCTTTGCCGGGAATATAGGGATAATTTCTGAAAGCTTCTGACGGCCTCTCATTTGCAAGGGGTCTATTGCAGGCTGCATACCGCGGGTCACGGCCCGGACAGCCTGAGGTCATAAAGGCAAAGCCTTCCTCCACTATCTCTTCAAGGCCGCAGTCAAATGCGATTATACTGCCTTTATTGTCAAATTTTATTATATCAGGGGTAAGTCCCTTTTGATTTATAAGATAGACGGCTATCTGGATCTTCCTGTATTTAAGGAGGTCGGGCGCGTTTCTGTCTTCAAGAAGGCTTCCCGCTTCCGGATAGAATGAAAAAAGATGGGTCATTGCACCCATTTTATGGGCCCTGTAGATGGTATCCACCATCTCCTTATCAGTCTCGCCCAATCCAGAGATAAGATGTATGCCTGTCTTGTATCTTTCATACACTTCTGATGCCCGGTCAAGGGCTTCCCAGTATTTGCTCCATTTATGCGGGCCGCCGACTCCGCTTCCCCGGTATTTATCAAAAATCTCCGGGGTAGCTGCATCTATGGCAATTCCTATCATATCTGCTCCGGCCTCCCTGAACTCATTAAAGACTTCCTTTTTCCTGATGACAGTGGGAGAAATAAGAAGGCTTATGGGGAGGTCGATCCTTTCCCTGAGCCTGCGGGTAATATGGATCGTATCTTTAACCGAGGACCGGTGGGTTATCATGGAAATGCATATCCTCTGGAAGTAATTGGGGAATGCGAGGGTCCTCTCGATTATCTCATCCAGTCTGTATACCGGCCATTTCACCCTTATAAAAGTCTTTTTACCCTCCAGCCCGGGACGGTTTTTAGAGATCCCGCAATAGGCGCATTTTCCTATGCATTTTTTATCATATATAAGGAGAAGGTTCAGCCCGGTCAGCTTTATATTATCTTTAAACCTGCCTTTTTCGAGGCCAAGCGAAAGTGCTGCTGCAAGGCTCGTCTGCACATATTCCGGACTGTACATAAAATTCATTTTCATATAATAAGGTAATAATTTTTTAATAGTAATCATTGCTATAGAATATTAACTATTAGTCAAAATACTATTATATATTTTCTATAGGTGTCTAAATACTATCCGGTCAATAATATACCCTGTGGGAGGGGTATTTCAAGAAGAATATTCCATCCTGCAATATGATTTTCAAATCTCTATTATTTACCGGGCCGCATTGCTGCCGGTATCTCTATTTTTAAAGGAGATGATGCTT
>CBDUUS010000286.1:0-2328 GCA_965370465.1 uncultured bacterium
CGTGCAGCAGCCTTCGGTCACTGGGAACCTGAACACTCTGTGCGGAAGCAAGAACACGTTTCAGGTCATCGGGGCGTACAACACGGTCGTTACGGGTAATGGCTACTACCCCTTTATTATTCAATGAAGTAAAAGAATATATTGATGCAAATGATTTTAATTCATATTTTGCACTCGGCAGCGGTTTTAACTATCCGCTGGCAGTTGAAGCAGACCTAAAGATGAAAGAAATGTCCCAAATCCCGGATTATTCTTATCATATATTTGAATTTAATCATGGCCCTAAAGCATTGCTTTCAGAGGACTGCCTGGTACTGTTCTTGACGATCAGTAAAAAGCTGCGCAATGTCGATGCTATAGTAGACGAAGTAATAAAAAATAAATCAAGGATAGTTATTGTTGGAAAAGGCATAAAAGATATCAAAAAGGAAGACAGTATAAAATATTTTCTTGATGATATCAGCTTTAAAGATGAACTTGTCGAGTCATTTATCAATATACCTGTTTTTCAGATATTTGCTTATACAAAGACTCTAAAACAGGGGCTTGATCCTGATAAACCTGAGGGCCTTGGCTATACTACCAGATTAAATATCTAAAACCTGCTGTGTGGGACGGATTAAAAAAATGAATAAAAAGATAAAAATATTAAATGCCATAAATAGAAATAGCCAGGACATACTCCCAAACCAGATAGATTGTACTCCTGAGATGAAAGGCAAGATTAAAAAACTTTTAAATATTGAAGATGACCAAATCGATGAGAAGCTGGATAATCATATCAAATACCTTTTTTTAGATGATAAAGTCAGAACTGATAAAGAAAAAGGTATTCAGTATGATATCTGGGGAGTAGGGTGGGATTTGAAACTTACTGAAGGTTTTCATATAAGGCACCATCCGCTTATTGAATCCCAGGATCTCAGGGAATATGTATTTCCCCGGCCGGACGAAGAACTAATATCCAGCATATCAGTAATGGACCCTGAAGAAAAAATAAATTATTTTATGCTATTTGATCAGGGATTTACCCTTTTTGAAAGAAGCTGGCTCCTCAGAGGTTATGAAAATGTTCTGACGGATTTTTATTACAGGGAAAAGGAAATTAATTATTTACTGGATGGTATTACAGAGTTCAATATCGAAATGGCAAAAAAAGTTATAAAAACAGGTAATATAGACGGGGCGTATACCGGTGATGATTTTGGGACACAGAGAGGTCTTGTAATGTCACCTGAGACCTGGAGGAAGTTTTTCAGGGGAAGATACAGAAAGCTCTGGGAAGTGTATAAGGCAGAAGGCCTGCCCGTCTTTCACCACTCCTGCGGAGATATAGCTGGCATAATCCCTGATCTTATAGAGATCGGATTGGATGTACTTTCACCTATCCAGCCCGAAGCAATGGATCCTGCCCTGCTGTCTGAGAAATTTGGAAGACAGTTGACTTTTTTTGGCGGGATAAGTACGCAGAAGACACTTCCTTTTGGAACCCCGGAGGAAGTCCGCAGGGAGATTATTGATAGGATAAAAGTGCTGGGCAAGTATCAGGGATATATAATTTCTCCATCACATGAAGTCACATCAGACTGTACGGATAAGAATTTTCAAATGCTTTTATCTACGTTAAGAGATTATAGAGAAGGCTTGATATAAAATTATGGATTCAAGAGAAAGGCTGCTGGCAGCACTTGATCATAAAATCCCGGATAGAGTACCATGGTCGGGTCTGATCACTGATTATTTTATAAATTACCATAAGAGTGAATTAGGTAGTATGACTGCCTCTGATTTTTTAAAAGATGTTGGCGCTGATATATTTAATTGGCTTGGCATAGAAGCCAGAAGTCCTCGAGTAGAAGTTCAGACTTATAATAGCAGCGGACTGGTGGAAAAGGATAAAAGCGGGGGCTGGCTGGTGGAATTCTATAATTATATCGGTAATATAGATTATTATAAGGGCAGTAAAAATAAAATTATAACCAGGAAATATATAACCCCTATTGGTGAATTAACAGCAAAGTTTACTTATACTCCAGAATCACATACTGTATTCATTTCTGAATTTCCGGTTAAAAAGATTGAAGATTACAGGATTTTTACATACATGATCGAAAGTTTGGAATACAAAGACCTTAGTGAATATTTCACTGACATGGAAAATGAGATAGATGGGTCCGGTATAAATGTAGCTGTACTGCACAGTACGCCTATCTATGAGCTTATCCAGTGTTTTATGGGTATGGAAAATTTTTATTATCTTTTCTTTGATTACCGAAGAGAGACCCTTGAATTGATAAATAGGATTTTTAAGAAATTTATCCAGTGTTA
>CBDUUS010000287.1:0-2322 GCA_965370465.1 uncultured bacterium
TAATAAGCTCTTCCGGCCAGGATACTTTGTGGCATATTGCAATAGGTGTATCAAGTGGAAGTTCTGCCCGCAGTTCATTTAAAATATTTTCAAACATTTCCATGCTTAAAAAAAGTGCGATACTGCTATGATGCTTGAGTATTTTTTTCAAGCTCTCACCTTCGGGAACCGGGGTCCTGCCTTCTATTCTGCTTAAGATCAAAGTCTGTGTTCCGCCCGGTACTGTATATTCTTTTTTTATTCTTGCAGCTGCCGCCTGATACGAACTCACTCCTGGAATAATTTCAATATTTATTCCCTTTTTTTCAAGTGGTTTTATCTGCTCGATCAAAGAGCTGTAAATTGAAATATCTCCTGTATGAAGCCTTGCAACTTTTTTTCCGGATTTAGTCTTTCTATCTATCAGGTCAATAATCTCTGAGAGTGTCATGTCTTTACTGTCGTATATCTCGGTAGATTTTCCGGCAAATTTTAGAATAGCCGGGTTTATTAATGATCCGGCATATATTATTACATCCGCATTTTTAATCCTATTATAGCCTTTTAGAGTTATAAGTTCCGGATCCCCGGGACCGGCACCGATAAAGCTTACTAACAATTCTTTCTCCTTATGACTATTGTAGACAAATATCCATCTTCAAGTTTATCGATCCGGCTTACAGGTTCCCCTGAGATCTCATCATCCAGACCAATATTTTTAAAAAAATAAGATTCACTTTCTCTTTCTGCGGCCTTTATTAGATTTAAGACCTTATGTATATTTTTTCCGATTTTCATAAGTATAACCGTATCAAACTGTCTGATTATATCAATATATCCCTCCAGATCATTACTGCAGGGCAATACTGCCATTTTTTCATTACCTTCAGCAAGAGGCAGATTAAGCTTTGCAAATGCATATGAAAAAGTATTGATACCGGGTATTGTTTCTATAAGATCCGGATTTATTTTTTCTTTTAAGATCTTTAAAATATAATTATAGGTGCTATAAAGCAGGGGGTCTCCAATGGTAATAAAACCTATCTTTTTACCTGATTTTATTTCACTTGCCATATTATCGACATATTCCCTGTAATATCTCAATATAGCTGCCCTGTCTTTAATCATCCGGAATTGTATCTCTATTATTTTTACTTCCGTCCGGAGATGTCTTTTTGCCGATATCAAAGCTTTGCTGTCTGATTTATTTTTGGATATGGGAACAAATAATGTATCAATTATTTTTAATGTTCGTGCGGCTCTCATTGTTACCATTTCAGAACCGCCTATTCCAACACCTATGCCAAAAAATCTCGTCTTACAGTCATTATAAGGTTCTAAAATCATGACTGAATTTGGATAAAGATGTTTTTTATCCAGATCCTGTGCTGTGACTTTACAGATATTTTCTTCTTCACTTCCAAGATTTGAACAAATATATATCTTCCTGGCACCCTGTCCTGTACGACATAATAGATTTCTGATATTTATAATTGAAGTCTTTTCATCAGTCAATAAGACTAATTCATGTCCCCCGCTTAGTGTTTCTGCTATGTCTGAGTCTCTTCCATGCAGGCTTATAACTTCTACATTGTTCCATTTTCTTCCAATTTTAGAATAAGCTAATTGCAGAGAGCTAATACCCGGTAAAACTTTTGGCATATATGGTTTAAAATAATTAACTATCAGGCTGGCAAGACTATAAAAACCCGGGTCGCCTGACACAAGAACTGCTACTTTATTTCCTTTAATAGCTTTTTCAACTATTTTGATCCATGGTTCAAATTCTAATCCATATTTTATTGTATCTTTTTTTAAGTATTTAAATCTGTCGAGAATTATTTGCGAACCTGCAAGAATATCAGCTGATTTTATCTCTTTTAGTGCAAGAGGGTAAATATATTTATTATCCGATGGTCCTACTCCTATAATTGTCAGTCCTTTTAATTTATTAAACATAATAGTCGTGCCATTTCAAAAACATGTTTTCCTGTTTTTTATAATATATTTTAGTTATGCCAATCTTTATAGTCCTGATCATCTATTTGCTTTAAAAAAAAGATATCAAGTTCTTGCTTTATCGTTTCATCAATCGGATGCCAGCGTGATAATATAAGGCTTGCCTAAATAATTGTTTATAATAGTTTTAACCCCAAAAACTTTTTTTATATTCTCTTCATTAAGAATTCTATTAACGTCCCCGGCTGCATATATTCTGCCTTCCTTAAGTAGAGCGATTTTATCCGAAAATTGCAGGGCCAGATTTAAATCATGTATGGCCATTACTACCGAAAGCCCCTTATTTCTTACCATGTTTTCAATTAATTTTAAAATCTCAAATTG
>CBDUUS010000288.1:0-2319 GCA_965370465.1 uncultured bacterium
ACCCTTTTGACTTTCAGGTCAAAAGAATTCACCTTTTCATATGATGGACAGGAAAGGAAGCTGCAGGGAATGCTGGTAGCTGCTTCAAATATGTCCAGCTATGGAGGCGGAATGAAGATAGCTCCTGATGCCGACCCCTGTGACGGCCTGTTTGATATATGCATAATAAAGAGGATGAGCAAGCCTCACTTTATGAAAATATTCCCCAGAGTCTTCGAGGGAAAACATACAGATGATCCAAGTGTGGAAATATTTAGGACCTCTGAGCTTGCACTTTCCAGTGAATATAATTTCAGCATATTTGCCGATGGTGAATATATATGCAAGCTTCCGGCAAAGTTTAAGATCGCCCCCCGCATTCTTAATTTCCTTGTGCCTCAGGGCTCATAGGAGCCTGTCCGAGAACTGGGACCTGAGCTTGCAGGCTCCTAGTTATAACGCACCCATGCTCCATCCTTTATTGTAAAAACCGTTGAGGGAGGGTCGACTCTGTCACCATTTGAATCAAATTCTATATGTCCGGTTATCCCCTCATATGAAGTGGCCCTTAATTCTTCCATAAAATCCTGTGGAAGAATTGAATTTGACCTTTTCATAGATTCAATGGCAATAAGTAATGCATCATATGCATATGGAGCATAGTCGCCCGGGCCCTCTATTGAAAGCTCTGTGTCTTTTTTAAGTATTGCAAGCATATCATTGTATGAATGCCAGAAATCAATTGCTCCCTGATCAGTTGCATACATAGCAATCGATGGAGGTTCTGGAATAATAGCGATCAATCCCTCCAGGTCCGGATTTTCACCTGCTGTAAATATATTCTCACTCATGCCCATTGTCTCAGTGATGAACCTTGCATCAACATCCATATTCCTGGCCTCTTCTAATAAAAGAGCAAGCTCGCTGTATCCTGCAACACAAAAAATATAGTCAGGTTCATCTATCAATAGATTCTCTGCAATTACAGAGAGGTCGTCCTCGCTTACCTTTATAGAATACCTCCTGAGGATCTCCTGCCCCCGGTCAATCAGCAGCCCCTGAAGATAATCCACAAGTTCCTCTGAATATTCCTCCCGGTTATCTATCAGTACCAGCCTCCGGGGTCTGGACTGGTCAATAATAAAATCTGCAATATTCTCGATTTTCTGTTTATTGTTTATAATCACCCTGAAGAAATTATCCCCCTCCCTCGCAGTCTCGGTCTTCTGGGAAAAAGGCGAGATAAGCGGAATATTATATTCTTCATAAACAGGAATAGAAACCCGCGTGGTACCGTCAAAAGTAGAACCAATGACTATTGAGACACCCTGATCGACCAATTCCTGTGCAATAAGAAATGCTTTTTCCGGATTTCCTTCATCATCTCTGCTGATGAGCTCTATATTATATTCAAAACCTCCGATCCTTACAGGAGAGATCTTTGAAATCGCCAGTTCAAGACTCACAAGCTGTTCCTCGCCAAAGGACCTGTAATCCCCTGAAAGAACTGCCTGATTTCCGATTTTTATTATCCTCTCCCTTGTATCGCATGAAGATATGTTTAACCCTGTAATGGCTGTAATTGCAATAATAATCACAACCATCAATATTTTAATATATTTTCCTTTGCCAGAAATAAGATTTCTCATAGATTACCTCTGAATAAAACAGCAAAATTGTAAAAACACAAAGATTATATCAAAAAAAGATAATTAATAATTATTTTTGGCATAAATTATGCTAAAATTTAGAAAGTATTAAAATAGTCCAATAAAAACCGGTTTAAGTCATCTTATCTAAAGGAGGTAATATGAGTAAAATAGGCATAGTAACAGACAGTACATGCGATTTACCCGGGAACTTGATTGAGAAATATGGTATAACTTCGATACCTCTCTCAGTGATCTTCCAGGAAGAAACATTTCTTGATGACGGAAAAGAGATAACAATTGAAGAGTTTTATAGGAAATTAAGATCAGCTGATAAGCTCCCTACTACAACACAGCCTACTCCGAGGGATTTTGTCGATACCTACAAAGATCTGCTGCAAAAGTATGACAGCATCATTTCCATCCACATCTCTAAAAAGATGTCAGGGACCATTAATTCAGCCGAACTGGCAATACAGCAGATGCCTGACGCCGATATTGAGATCATTGATTCCGAGTATGTGCATATGTCTCTTGGTTTTCTGGCACTCGAAGCAGCAAAGCTCGCGAGTGATGGCAGATCCAAAGAAGATATACTTGAGGCAATTAAAACCCTGAAAGGCAAGATAAAAGAACTATTTGTTCCCAGCACCCTTGAATATTTGAAAAAGGGCGGCAGGATCGGGAAAGC
>CBDUUS010000289.1:0-2308 GCA_965370465.1 uncultured bacterium
AAGCTAATGAGACCTTCGAAACGATTATAGAAAGTCCATCTTTTAAAAACAATGAGATGATACCGTTAAATACACATATGCTGCTGAAAATATAAATCCAGCACTTATGTTCAGCAGGATCCCATCAGACAGGGATTTACTTATGGATTACCGGGCTATTCTCACATTGCCTTCTTTATTATACAATATTTATTAGCTTGCTTGATAAATTGAAATTTTATCCTGATTGATGATAGAACAAGAACACTGTAATAAACAAATAAATATGCTTGGTGAACTAAAAATATTCAGGGACGTAATAGAAAAACTTAATAACAATAATATACCCTATATGATAAGCGGTTCTGTAGCGATGAATTATTATGCGATTCCCAGAATGACAAGGGATATAGATATAATCATTGAAATCAAAAACATCAAAGCTTTTTATGAGACCTTTAAAAAAGATTATTATATAAATCAAGAGATGGTGAGTACTGCAGTCAAACACCAGCAGATGTTTAACATTATTCATCTAAAAGAAGTTATAAAAATTGATTTCATCATTAGAAAAAATACTGAATATAGAAAGACCGAATTTGAGAGAAGAAAAAAGGTAGAAATAGATGGAATGAGTGTCTTTATTGTTTCCATTGAGGATCTTATTATCAAAATTATTATGGGCCAGAGATAGTCATTCTGAGCTGCAGATGAGGGATGTAAAAAATCTATTAAAAGAAAGGTTAGATAAAGAATATATCGACCACTGGGTAAAAAAATTGCATATTGATGATTTTTATCAGGAAGCAGCAGATGAAATCAAATAATAAAAAAATTGATATAGTATACAAAAAAATGATGGCCGAAAAGACCGGACAGGAAAAAGTTTTAATGGGATTTTCCATGTTTGATTTTTCAGCCCGGTTTATATTGGCCTCCATTAAGGATAAGGTCCCTCCCGATAAGTTAAAAAGGGAAGTTTTTCTCAGGCTCTACAGGGATGATTTTGACGATTGCCAGCAAAGAAAAATTATAGATAGGCTTCAATAGTAATGATACAATCTCTCCCAGTAAATCACTTCAGTTAAAAATACTAAGATATCTCTTGTATTCATATGACCGGTCATACTTCTTATCTTTATCCTTTGGTGTAAGAATATCGGCTTTTATAAACCGGTCAATAACTTTTTGTGCTCCTGCACGGGTAAAACCTGTCCATTTCTGGATGATGGCATTATTTATAATTGGCTGAGCATAAAGCCGGGGTAAAACCATTATTGCACTTTCAGATGCACGCTTGCCAAGAATCTGGATCTTTTTTCTATCTTCTTCACGCAATGCGGTTATTTTTCCTACAGTATCTATGGCTTCATTTGCAATCTCAATAACACCATCCAGAAAGAAACTGATCCACTCGCTGACTTTACCATAATGGTAATCAAAAAGTCTCTCATAATATACTTTTTGGTGCTTTTTAAAATAGGATGATAAAAATAAGACTGGTTTTTCTAAAAAACCCTCTTTCCAAAGATAAAATATTATAAGCATCCTTCCAGTTCTTCCATTGCCATCTAAAAAAGGATGGATCGTCTCAAATTGGGCATGGATAATACCGGTTTTAATTACTGTGGGTATTAAATCGTCTGAATGTATATATGTCTCAAGTTCGCCAAGAGACTTATTCATTTCATCAACAGGAGGCGGAACAAAACTGGCATTATCAGGACGGGTCCCGCCAATCCAATTCTGGCTTTTCCGGAATTCTCCTGGATCAGAAAAATGAGTCGCTCCCGCTTTATTCATAAGTTGCTTATGGAGCTCTCTTATAAACCGGAGCGTTATTGGAAAACTATCATCTCTGACACGTTTTATTCCATAATTCAGGGCCTTAATATAATGCAGGATATCATCCACATCCTTTGGGATTTTTATATTCATCTTTACTTCTGCTTCAATAGCATCAATCATGGTTGCTGCGGTTCCTTCGATCTGGCTTGAAGTTGCTGCATCTTTTCTCAAATACATAAGAAGGAAAAAATCAGAGTCCGGCAGCAGTTTAGTAATGCCGTCCAGCTTTCCAAGGAGTCTGGCCGCCTCATTATTTTTCCTTATAATCCCGGGGCCAAAGTCAAAACCTCCTTTCGGGGGAAATGGATTAAGAATAAAGGTTTTAAAACCTCCGGATTGAGTTTTTAATTTTCCTATTTCAACTGGTTTCATAAAATTTGTTACTCTGTATTATATAATGTATACAAAGTATAGCAGTTTGTATCTATTGAGTCAATAGATGTATACAAACTTAAGTATATCTAAATTACCCCTAAAGCTT
>CBDUUS010000290.1:0-2296 GCA_965370465.1 uncultured bacterium
CTATGCCTGTAGGCAGAATATCTTATTTGTTTATGGAACCTATGTCATTTAAAGAATTTTTAATGGCCAATGGAGAAGAACTTCTTATTGAATTTATCGAAGAAGTTGAAATCAAATCCTCTATTCCCGGGTCTATTCATAGTAAGCTTCTCAATTATTTTCGTGATTATTTAACAATAGGCGGCATGCCTGCCGCAGTTAAAGAATGGATCAAGACTAAATCTCCAGTTGTCGTAGCGGAAGTACATCAGGATCTTATTAATACTTTTATTGATGATTTCAATAAATATTCCGGAAGAGTGCCATCTAAACGGTTGCGTAAAGTATGATGGCTGTTGAAGTAAAATCAGGAGCTCCTGACAGACTATAATCGCTTCATCAATTCATGGCAGAAAGGAATCTGAAAACCGCAGTCCGTATCAATTCTGAAAAACCCACTATTACCAGTGTAAGTGCAAAAACCAGCATGGGCGACAGGGCTCAATACTTTAATTTCCATCCCCTTTTACCTTACTGAGGAAATTGATTGCTTTCTTTAGTTTATAATTATTAATAGGATGCTTTATAATTCGACTGGAGAAAAGTAATATATGAAAATTCCTATATGTGCTTATAATTAAATAGAAATGAACAATGAAAGCAAATTCAGGTATGTTTTATTTAGATAAACAACATTATTTACTCCACTAATTTACTATCATAATCTTTATTTCTTAAATATATACTAATAACAAAATTTATAATTTCCTTTGCATATCCAATTGCCTCATCTACGTCTTCAATTTCTGGCTCACTATAATCTCCTGGATATCTAAAAGCTGTAGCATATGGTGTCAGTGCTTCAGCTGCTTTATACCATTTTTCAAAACTTTTTTCGATTTTTGCACACTTTCTAACCAGGTAAACGATGCTATGAACCTTCTCAGATTGAATATCTTTATATACTAAAAATGATTTTAGTATTTTCTCTGCAGCTTGCTGACAATGATACACCGCTGTATCTAAATATTTTTCATCTCCATCTATTAATTTCTTTGCCGAATTATAGTCACTAATTGCTCTTTTTATCCATCCTTCCCATTCAACTCTTTTTTCTTTATCCATTTAACTTTATTCCCTTTTTTAAAATTGTTGATATTAATGAAGTATTAACTTTTTTCGCTCTTTCTATTTCACCTTCTGTAAATACTAAGATCTCGACCGGGAAATCTATGTCTCTTATTTTTGAATACCCTCTCCTGCTTCTCTTATACTGAGGCTGTTCTGATTTTGGAACAATTATAGCAATATCTAAATCACTATCTTTGGTAGGATTACCATAAGCATAAGAACCAAACATATATACCGTATTAGAATTATATTCCTTGCTTAATCTATTGAATATAATCTTTTTTATTTTCTCTAATTTATATTTATTCATATCGTCACATTTTTATTTTATTTACTTTATTCATAAGTTCTGATATTTATATCTTACTTTCCGCAGGTTAAAATCCTATTTTTTCTGAATTAATTCCTGCTAAATATTGGGGGAAATTATCTCCAATATTGATTCTCGTCCATATCTAAAAGATCAAGTATAATCTTCTGCGTAGAGCCCAGGCAATCTTTAAACTCTTTTATAACTTTACCATCTTTTATAATTTTATACGAAGAGATTCCATCAAAATTATAGAAAATCTTTGAGGTCGTAGGATAAAAAGATTCACGATATTCAGGATAAAGTGGCAAAGACTTAATGCCTTTCTCTTTCATTGCCAGGCGAACCATGCGCTCGATTACCCCTGAATTATTAGTTATTCCATGTTTCTATATGTGTTGTGTCATCGGTTCTGTTTCCCGGATATGTTTTGTAATGTATGGGCACAGCTCCATCGGATGAAATAGTTAAGCTAAATACCAGTTGGGCCAGGTCGGGTCTGTAATCTTTGCTCTTACCGTTTGCCATCTTTAAGCCATCTCTTGTTGTCCCCGCTATCTTTCCATATGCTTTTACCGTTGTTGAATCATTATGAAGCCTGCTCATATCAAGATCTATATGATTACAGGGCCCCTTATTCAGAATATACAATACTCCGGGAAGAACACAGATCACAGCAAATAGCAGCTTATAAAAACCAGCAAAAAATAATCGCTGACACAAATAGATTTATTGAGCGTTTCAGGTATAAATCCACAAAAGCTGCACAGGTCCAATCAAGGATCAAGGGGCTTGAAAAGATGGACCGGATCGAAATTGACGGAGAAGATACATCTTCGATTCGTATCAGGTTTCCAGCTGCTCCCCGCTCCGGTA
>CBDUUS010000291.1:0-2295 GCA_965370465.1 uncultured bacterium
AAGATCTCCGGTTCAGGAGGCACCTCGCTTGGAGATGCCTTTATGTTCCAGGGGACCCTGCTGGTGGATCTGGATATTGATATAATGCTCCGCTGCCTCAGGGTGCCTGTTGAGAAATTAAATTACAGCGAAATAAACTCTCTAAAGGACAGGATAACCTGGCTCTCAAGGGAAGCCGGATATCTGCCGGAGAGACATGTTATTATTGAGAAGATGCTCCAGGGCTTTAGAAGCAGGCTCAATATAGATACATATGCTGGCGAGCTGTGTGAAAGGGAAAAGGAGCTTTTCAGGTCAAAGATTGGCCTCTTTGGAAGCGGGAAGCATATCTATAAAATAAAGGACCGGAAGAGCCAGCACTATCTCAGGTCCATAACCAAATCAAAAAAGAGCATTATAAAGTGTTCCGCCAATATAGATATCAAAAGGGGCAAGCTTAAGAACCTGTATTTTACAGGAGACTTTTTTACCTATCCCAGACGGGCCGTATTTGATCTGGAATCCAGGCTCAAAAACATATCGATTAAAGATGGATGCGCCGAAGATATAATAAATGATTTCTTCGAAAATTATCCTGAACCAATATCAGGGATTACTGCGGGAGAGATAATAGAGGCTGTACAGGGATGTTTTGCAAGGACAGAGTTTAAAAAGTACGGGATACCGCTTAAATATTTTAATGATATATACACGGTCCACAGCAAGTTTTCAGATAAAAACAGGATCGACTATCTGCTTATGCCCTACTGTTCAAAGCTTCCAGGGTGTGAGTTCCGCTATAGCCAGGGATGCACTCTGTGCGGCAAATGCAGCATAGGAGATACAATAAAAACAGCCAAAAAATATGGGGTCCCATATATGACCATAGTCAGCTATGAACATCTTTACGAGACCCTTTTGGACCTCAAGAAAAAAGGTATAAAATACTATGCTGGATGCTGCTGCGAGGCATTCTACAATAAGCATAAACAGGATTTTGAAAAGGTGGACCTTCCCGGGATACTTTTAAATATAGACAACACTACATGCTATGACCTGGGAAAAGAGCAGGATGCATATAAGGGCAAGTTTGAGGGTTTTACCAGCATCAAGCTGGATCTATTAGAAAAGATATTGAAGCTGATGACCTGACCCTGGATGTTTTTATGGTAAATACTGATGATTTATTCATGCTTGATACTCCGGTGATCCAAAAGACATTCTATAAATCAGGGACTTACAGATCGTGATCCACAATCTATTAATAATATGTAAGAATTTATAATTGTTGGCAATCAACCCCCGGGTCAAACTTATTGAAATTCGTTTAATTGACAGTCGATGGTTAAAATAGTATATTGTATCTATTCATGGTAATTCCAATTGTACAGGAAATATAGGGAAATAAAACAATGAATAAAGAAGGCTATTCTGAACTTTCAAAAGATGCGGTCTATTTGCTATCTCGAACGGAATATGAAAAACAAAAGGTTATCACGACCGAATATGCTGTTAAGGTATTGGGCAGCTATCGAAAAGCAACCAGCATGCTTGACAATCTTGCCAAAAGAAATCGGCTCATACAGTTAAGAAGAGGCCGTTATTTGATAGTGCCCTTAAAGGCTCCTAATCAACTTTGGATGCCAAATGAATATGTCGTAGCGTCATTATGGATGAATGAGATCCCTTATTATATTGGATACAGTTCGATGTATAACTATTGGGGATTTACAGAGCAGATTCCACAATCAGTTACGGTTTTAAACACAATGAAAGAATGGAAACGAAATATTAAAAATATCAGGTATGTGGCAATTAAAGTATCTTCCCAAAAAATGTATGGGATCAAAAAAATAAGAATAGATGAAGAAGATATATCGATCAGTGACAGGGAGCGAACACTTATAGATTTTATATTCAAACCAATGGGGTCATGGGAAAATGTCCAATCTGTTATTAATGAGCAAATCAACAATATGGATCTTCAAAAATTAATACATTATTTAAAAAAATATCCGGTAGCGGCAGTTCGCAAGAGAGCAGGGCTTATGCTTGAGAGAGCAGGTGTTTCTCTAAAAGATCTAACCAGGCTGAAAAAATCTATCGGTGCAAAAAATACATATATAAATTTCAACCCTTTTAATAAATCCCGGAAAGGGAAAGTGAATCAGGACTGGAAGGTTATCATTAATGGATAAGAATAAATTAAAAGATATTATTAATTTTATAACCGATAAGCAGGGATTTCGTCCGGCTATTATAGAGAAGGATTACCATCTGACAAAAATTCTTAACGCAGTCAATAAGCACTTAAGC
>CBDUUS010000292.1:0-2294 GCA_965370465.1 uncultured bacterium
GCAATATCATATACCTTTCTTCAGGGGCAGCTAAATCATACCGTGATGGCGAGTCTGTAATCCAGAAGCCTGAAGAATACTTTGATGCAGTAGTCAGTGAGATTAAAAAGATTGCAAAGAAACACCCCCTGCACTTCAAAAAAGCAGATAGCCTTATATGCAGCGGCCAGATGGCAGGCATACTGGGGATAGACAGAAATTGGGAAGTAGTATTTCCCTGGACCTATTCAGTAGATACCAGAGCAAATAGTTATCTTTCAAAAATAGAAAGCAATATGGACGACAGGACCATAAGGAAGTCCTCTGGAGGGCTTCCCTTTATGGCTGCAAAAATACAATGGATAGAAGACTGTTTTCCAAAAGAGTATAAGAAAATCTATAAATTTATCAACCTTACTACCTATGTTGCCGGAAAACTATGCGGGCTTGCCGGCGATGATGCTTTTATTGACTATAGCGTCCTTTCCATGAGCGGGCTTGCAGATATAAAAAAAGGTAAGTGGAACAGTAAGATATGTGACGGCCTAAAAATTGATATAGATAGACTGCCATCGATCAAGAGGCCGTATTGTATTATCGGCAGTATTGATAAAAGTAAATATGGAACCGAGAAAGATATAAAGGTCCTAACAGGGATAGGGGACCAGATAGCAGGTTTTATAGGAGCAGGGGCAGTAAACAATAATGACCTGATTGATGTAGCGGGAACATATACTGTTCTTGGATATTGCATGGATGAATTTGTAACTGACCATAAAGACAGGATGCTGTCAACTATATTTTCTGGAATCGATGGGATATATTACCAGCTTGCAGTAGTAGCTGTGGGAGGATACCTTTACAGATGGTTCAAAGAAAAGTT
This sequence comes from uncultured bacterium, assembly GCA_965370465.1. Taxonomy (GTDB): domain Bacteria; phylum Actinomycetota; class Humimicrobiia; order Humimicrobiales; family Humimicrobiaceae; genus M55B120. The sequence continues at coordinate 863 of CBDUUS010000292.1, forward strand.
TAGCTATGATGATAAAAAAGAATTTAAAAAAGATGTTGATACTGATGGACTGTACTTTATTCCACATATCGGCGGCAGGTCTGCGCCCTCTCAGCCATATTATCAGGGCACCTGGCTTGGCATAAAGTGGCACCACGGCCTGGATAGTTTTTATATCTCTCTTCTCGAATCGATTGGTTATGAATTTTATCACTTACTGTCGCATATAAGAAAAATAAATAACTTAAGCAGGGATAAGGCCAGTGATATCAAGGTAATCGGCGGAGGATCGAAAAACATGGCCTGGAATAATATCAAGTCAAATATTTTAAACCTGAAGTATCTGGTTATGAAGGAAATCCCCTTCGAGGTAATAGGCAACTTCCTGATTGCAAAATACGGCAGCAATTTAAAAGAGGGTTACAGGCAGCTAACTGAGAATAAAATTATTTCAGTTGATAAAGAAATATATCCACAAAAAGGTAGAGTGGAATTTTATAAAAAACATAAAGATAGATATATTGAAGCAGTAGATAAAATAGGAAAGATCTACTGTGATTTAAACATTGATTAAATATAAAAGAATTCCCGGCAATAGGACCCTTAAGGCTGCTGAAGAAGCTATTAAATTAGCAAAAGACCTCTTAAAAGATAGAAAGTCTTGATGGATGTTTATTAAGGAAAGGAAGATCTACTATGAGCTTGATTAAGGCTGGAGTTTCAATCACAAATATATCTCCAAAAAAAGGGATCGAACTGGCCGGCTATCCCCATTATCTCAGGCATAATACAGGAATCCATGACGACCTTCATGCCAGCTGTATATATTTAGATAATGGGGAAACGAAAATTGCCCTTGTCTGTATGGATATTTTATTCTTCTCCAAAGTCTATGTAAAAGAGGTCAGGAGCAAGATTTCTTCCGAGATAAATATACCAGAAAAAAACATAATGATATCATGTTCTCATACCCACTCTGGCCCCTGGGCTTCGGGAAGACTGGACCTGGAAGGTCTGGAGAGGGGGCTAAAGCCAGATAGGAAATATATAGAAGAACTAAAAGATAAACTGGTAAAGCTGATATTAAATGCCTCAAGAAATACCTTTGAAGCCAGGGTCGGTATTGATATGGGAATATGCGGAAATGAAAAAGGCATAGGCGGAAACAGAAGGGACCCCGGAGGGCCGGCGGACCCGGAAGTGTGGACCATAGGCATTAAAGATATGGAAGGCAAACTAAGGGCAGCTCTTGTAAAATACAGCCTTCATCCTACAGTAATCCATGAAGACAGCAGTCTGGTAACTGCAGATTACCCTGGATATATTCGTAAATATCTATCCAGGACTGAGCCCGAAATGGTACTTTTATTTGCCCAGGGTACTTCAGGAGATCAGAGTAGCAGGTATTTTAGAGAGGGACAGAGCTTCCCCGAAGCTAAAAGAATAGGATATG
>CBDUUS010000293.1:0-2292 GCA_965370465.1 uncultured bacterium
AATATATCAAAAGATAATGACGATATGCCAATAGCAGGCAGAAAGTAGGAACCGGCTACTACAAATATCAGGGAAAAGAAAATTTGAAGCTCCATTATATTCCTTATCTCACTCCAGAGGACCCGGGACATATTTTTCCTGGCATTTTCAATGTCTACAAAATTACCCTTTCCGGTAATAAGAGAATAATAAGCTCTGTATTTTTCATAAAAGGATGTTTCCAGAGAAACAACGAAAACAACCATAGAGGGCATCACGGATAAAAAAGCATAGAAGGAAGGGACATCATATGTTGGCGCGTATACATAGGTCGATGATATCCTGACTCCGATGGAACTTCCCCAGAATAGGAAATTATGGATATACAGGCCAAGCGTATAGAATAGAGAAATAAAGAAAAGTGAATAGTAGCGGTCAAAATAGGTTAAAAAATAGAAGTACTTTCTGGGACCTTTGATTGTCTGTATTTTAAAGAAACCTTTTAAATATGATAGAAGAAGACTGATTATTAAAAGAAATCCAATATTCATAGCAAGCGTCATTCCAAATACTGTGTTTAGAGATGTAAACTTAAGAAAAACATAGGAAAGTGCCAGAGTCGCTGCCACGCCCCATGAAAAGGATTTGACGATCTTCATATAATCCTTAAGGGCAGAAAGGTATACCATAATAAGGTATGTTATTACTATTTCCATGAAAAGAAGGTAGCTGGTAAATTTTATCTCAAGCAGTACAGGAGAGTTCCATAGAAATAATATAGCAGGTATTGCAGCTATAGGGACGACAAGGGTTATTATTCCATAAAGAGAGGGAAGTATGTGGTCCAGTTTCTTTGTGTAAAGCATATCTGAGACAAACCGGGTTATCAGCATAGTAAAACCGCTTGTGATTATCTGGGCAAATATAAAGGAATAGATTACAGTTGCTATAAAAAGTTCTTTCTCCTTTAAGGGCTTATCCATATAAAAGAGCAGCAACTGAATGGAGACAATCATTATAGTAGCAAGTATAAATGGTCCCAGAGAGACAAGGACTGAATAAAGATATGCCTTTATATTGCTTAAAAAGCCTTTTCCTTTGAATAATTTTTTTAGTTCAAATCCTATGCCGGCCATATTATATCATCCAAAACTTTCATATATTTTTTTATAACTCTCAACACATTTTTCTGCAGTATAGTATTCCTTTACTCTTTTCTTTCCATTGGCTCCCATTTTATTACGCAGTTCTATGTCCCGGGATAGTTTTATTACCGCACTTGCTATTTTGGCTGTATTCATCATCGGCGCTATAATGCCTGCTTTGCCAGATCCATCCTCTCTTCCATAAATAAGTTCCCTGCAGCCCCCGACATCGGTTGCTATAAATGGCCGGGAGGCAGCCATGCCTTCAAGTATTACAAAAGGCTGGCCCTCGCTGATGCTGGTCAAAAGAAGCATATCCATTTTTCCTATATATTCTTTTATATCCACCAGTCCTGTAAATATTACATCTTCAAGTTTAAGTCTATTTACAAGCTGTCTGCATTCATTGTAATAGGACTCATCATCGTCTGTCGGGCCCATTATATACAGCTTTGCATTTTTAATGCTTTTCTTTACAATATTGAAACTCTGCAGCATAGTCTTTATGTCTTTAATAGGAGCTATTCTGGTTATGGACCCTATATTTACTCTGTCGCTTTCAGTAGATGGCCCTATATTGTCAAAATCCTGAACATATATTCCGTTCGGAACTATTTTTATCTTCTCTCCGGGGCATCCCAGTTCCATCTCGATCTCTTTGTTTTTTCCAAATAATGTATATACATCATCAGCGTATTCATATACCATCCTGGAGATATTTTTGAAAAAATTTATCCATAGGTCCTTAAATTGGCCGCTGACCCACCGGGACTTGATTATTTCTTCCTCTCTTTCTCTGGAATAAATACCGTGTTCAGTGAGAAGAAATGGTTTTTTATACATATATTTTGCAAGGGCCCCTACAAAACCAGCATAACCATTGGAAGCACTGTGGTATAGCCCGGCTCCGGGCACAGGCTGCTCGATAAGATAGAAAAGAGGCAGAAGCATCGATCTTATTGTCCAGAAAAAATCAGTAAAGGGTACGGTCGAAAATCTTTCAGAATAGGCCTCCCGGATGATATCAAAAAAATCAATACTCATGAAAAAATCCAGGGAATTATTTATTCTTCTATTCTTTACCATATAAAATATTGGTTCCCAGTCTATATCTTTCCCGGCCACAAGCTCTGTGAGGCTTTTTCGGGTACTGCCGGATAATCTGTAT
>CBDUUS010000294.1:0-2260 GCA_965370465.1 uncultured bacterium
CCTGCTTCATCCATTACAATATCAATTAAAAACTTTCTCTCTCCCATATCGGTGTGCGCATATTCACCGCAGGAGGATACCGGGAATATTCCATCAACACTCCTGTCAATTAAAAAATTTACAAGTTTTCTTACCTCGGTCTCATTTATTTTACCCCTGTCGTCAAAAGGGGTCAGCATGGCAACGATCGTGCCTTCGGGTATATTCATATACGGCGCTCCTGAAAAGATACTCTTATTTTATATTCTATATATTACAAGATCTATTGAAAGTTTATTATGCATAAACCTAATTCTGTTAGTATCTCAATATAGCGTTAATCATTGATTTTGTAAATCTATTTATATCTGCGAAATGTTGCAATTGTATTGTTCTTTCCATAACGATTTTGAGAAGTTTAATTGATTCAAGACTATAAATCATGAATAAAAGCAAATAAGTATTAAAAGTAATAAATTTTTAATATATAATAATCTGGTTTTATGAAAATAAGTCCATTATGATAAATTTATAATGATTCCCAAATATTTTATATGCCATATTTAGAGATATTAAAAATCACCGGGGGCCTGATCCTGTGTTACCTGATAGGCGGGATACATTTTTGCAATCTTATATCTAAAGCTGTAGCCAAAAAGGATCTTAAGGATTTAGGAGATAAAAATCCCGGAGGATGGAATCTTCTCTTCAATGTGTCCACATACTGGGGATTGCTGGGAATATGGCTCGATGTACTTAAGGGCTTCCTATCATATTTTTCTATCCTGCTTCTTACAAACTCGGAACTTCTCGCCCTGATAGGAGGTTCCCTGGCGGTTCTGGGACATTGTTATTCTCCATATCATAGATTTAAAGGCGGCAAAGGTGTGGCAGCGATATTCGGACTGTTTCTTGGAGCAAGCCCCTGGTCAATACTGGCATTTGCTGCTGGTTTTGTAGGCGGTTTATTTCTGGTGAAAAATATGATATGGGGTGTCTTTTTTGGGATAATCACCCCGATGATATTTTTAATATTTTTTCTTGATTCCCCGGTATATATGGTCCTGGTGCTGCTGCTTTTAATTATGATCCCAAAATATATTAACCATTCTAAAAGCCTGCCAGAAAATTTTAAGTTCCGCAAAGAAAAAAACATGAAGGACCTTTTTACTCCGAAAATACGCTGATTTTTAAATATCATCGAATAAATCATTATCAATGATATCTATGACAATAAATTATAATACACGTATTTGTGAACAGTAATTAATTATAATGTTTTCTGAGATGAGGGCTATTGATTTCTTGACAAATGGAAAATAATAGTTAATATACTTATTGATTTAGTAGCTTAATTAATATTTTATTTAAATTATATAGGGCTTACTGTGCCTGTATCGGTAAAGTAAATATTACTGGATAAATAATGAAAGCGGGAGATAAAATGTGTAAATATCATTTAAAGAAGATAGCAATATTTTCATTTATTATCATTATTATTGCAGGGACACTGCTTTTATTATCCTGCAGGGCTGGAAGCGAGGAGGACGGACTTGAGATATTTGAAGCCATAAGGGGGAATATAGTCCAGACAGTTTCTACTTCGGGAAATGTCGATTCCAGACATAGTAATAATTATTCATTGCAGACTTCGGGTACTGTAACAAGGTCGCTTGAAAAGGGGGATGCATTTAATAAGGGGGATATTCTTATAGAGCTGAATTCCGAAAGGACACAGTTATTGATCATACAGACAGAAGAAAATATAAAGATATCACAGGCTTCCCTCGACCTCGCTAAAATAAGCTATCAGCAGGCTCTTGATTCTAATCATATTGCTATCCAGCTTGCAGACACCAATACCGAGCAGGCAGAGCTGGCTTCTGAAAATGCCTTTAAGGCGCTTGAAAATGCTAATAATCTGGCATCAAAATCAATTGGAGATTCTGCAAAAGCGCAGAGCCGGTCCTCAAAAGATGCTGCAGAAGGGGCATATGAGCAATCAGTTTTGAGCCAATCCACAATATACTGGTCAAATTTGTCCAGCACGCAGTCAGCTGAGGCACAAATAGATATTGTAGCAAAGAATATAGAACAGGCCCAGCTGCAGCTAAGTCTTGCTGAGATAAATTATGAGCTGATGGCCCTGGATAGTGATAATCATATAATATATGCGCCTTATGAGGGTATTGTGCTTTCTTCTGCATATAAAATCGGGGAATATGCAGGACCCGGAATACCTGCAATAGAGATTGCCAGCAGCGAATTTGTTATAGTATCT
>CBDUUS010000295.1:0-2251 GCA_965370465.1 uncultured bacterium
TAAATACATTGGCAAAATTCTTTGTAAGCACAGTAAGCTCATTCTGGTAAGGATAGCTCATATGGAAAATATCAAAGGTCACATCCGGATATTGAAGGAATAGATTTGAGAGAAGCTCGGGATTGGAATTGGATAGTATATTTCCACTTCCTTCCTGTATGCCTGTATGTATTTGGACTACCATATTCTTCCGGTTGGCAATATCCAGTATAAAATGACACATATAATCCTGGAAAGCTTTGCCTGCAGGAGCTGGCCTGTCATTCCAATCAGGCATATGTTTGGTGCCAAAGACCAGGTTAAATTCTTCTTCTGCCTGAGTTCCTGCCACTCTTTCATATTTGAGGGTCCTGGTATAGGCCAGACCATTCTTCAGGGCCACAGCTCCCATGGAATAAGCTTTTTCAATCATGGTCTCTGTAGCCTCAAGCCACCTTGAAAAAGAGGTTATCCTGATACCTGACTGTTTTTCTACTTTTTCTATCCGGGACCAGAAATTAGGCTGCACCAGGTCTTCTATCCTATAAACAGGACTAAATAATTCCATATCACAATGTATGCTGCGTTCCTCCCGGGGGTCATATTTATCATCCAGTGTCTCTACATTTAAAAGGCTGGTCCTGATCTTGCATCTATCTTTGAGGATCTTTTTAAAGTGTCCGGGTTTTAAGGTTTTTAAGAATTTATCATTGAGTTCTTCAATAGTCGAGCCATCAATTCTTTCGATCCCGTATATATCCCTGGCTACTATATCCAGGGCTCTGCCATAACCGGTATAACGGGATATTCCCCAGTAAGGCTCTACCATTTTCCATTTTTCTAATATGGGTAGTTCTTCTTCGATTACCCTGTTATAATCTTCCTGGGAAAGACCTGCAGATATAAGGTCCCTGTTAAAATAGTGGCCCAGGAATTCTTTCAAGACATCGGCATCCATGTCCCTGTCCTCTTCCCTGCATGGCAAGTGTTCATGGGTATCGATAATATCGAGGGTGTTTATATAATTCAGTATCTCATTATATGTATCTTGTTGAGTAGACATCCTTTAGCTTCCTTTCGGTCCATTGGTTTTTATATGCCATCTATAAAGAACATTTCTTATTATAATAAGTCATCTTAATATTGTAGCAACAGTTATTTGAGTCAAGGGCACAAATATATAATCAAAAGTTATTATTAAAAAATTTACTGGCTGTTTGTATTAACTTAAAACCTTTCTATTTTTGTTTTAGATTATAGCTATATTATAGATAGAAACACTCTTAAAAGCATTATATGTAGTTTTAGCTACCCATTTTTAGATACTTCTTTTCTCATATCCAGAAAAAGAGATCCGACACCTATCTTCACGGACCATTTTTCCAGATACTCCATATCAAGGATTTCCTGCTGAAGCTCATATACTCTTAAGGCATCCAAATAATGTTTTTTACTTCCGCCTGATAGTTTGGACCAATATAGTTTTTCAAGAATTGTATCCTCCGGGCTGGACACGGTAATATAAAAATCTATGAATCTGATTTTTTGTCTTCTTGAAAATCTGCTTCTGTCAAATTCACTATCTGTTAACAGCCAGAAATCGATTTTATCACCATATTTTTGATTGATCAGATTAAACTGGCTTTTATTATGGACAGCATCCCTGATAGTCTCTTCATTATAATAGAAATCTTCTTTCGAAAAACTGCTGGTAATCTTTTCTATGTCTTTTTCCGAGATAGAGATTATTACATCAATATCATGAGTTGAACGCGGAACACCCTGAAGACTTGATACAATAGAGCCTGTTAACATATAGGGGATACTGCTGCTTTCCAGTTTTTTAATGACTTTTTCTAATAATCGGAACTGTGACATTTGTATATTTTCTCAATATAAAGATTTTTGATATCTTTTTCTGAATAATCCGGATACCTTATTTTTAATCCGGTAATGAAGAGGCTTTTTGTAAGATCCGACAGTTCCAGAGCCTTTTTCAGCCTTGCCTGGGGCGTCATCCTCTTAAGTATTTTTACATACTCTCTGTGTGTTTGCCTGTCAGTTTCATTCATGCATTAATTTTACCATTAATATTCTAAAGTAAATATATGTAAAAAAATCCTCAAAACCTGCTCTAATGAAGAGCTGTGTTCCCTGCTCCGCTAAAGCTCATATAGAGATCCCATCCCACTCTGGCAACAATTATTGCAAGGAGTACTATAAAGATGATCTTTATGATTTTTGCACTTATTTTCTTACCGATATAGGTTCC
>CBDUUS010000296.1:0-2230 GCA_965370465.1 uncultured bacterium
AACTCCCGGGGATATCCCCCATTTAAATCTTAATGAAAGAAAAATAATATCAAGAAGGGCCTTTAATGAGATAACCGGTACTGCCATAGTAAATCTTGGCAGAGGCATGCCGGAGGGAGTCTCAATAATCGCAAATGAAGAGGGAAAAGGTGAACTGATAAAGATCACAGTCGAAGCAGGAGCCATAGGAGGCATCCCTGCAGGAGGGTTGTCGTTTGGAGCATCCTATAATCCTGAAGCAATAATAGACCAGCCTTACCAGTTTGATTTCTATGACGGCGGAGGGCTTGATATAGCATTTCTTGGCCTGGCGCAGGTGGACGGGAATGGAAATGTCAATGTATCAAAATTCGGGGGAAGGCTTGCAGGATGCGGAGGATTTATAAACATAAGCCAGAATGCAAAAAAGGTTGTTTTCTGTGGGACCTTTACTTCTGGAGGACTGAAAATAAAGATAGCCGGCGGCAGGGTCAATATATTAAATGAGGGAAAGCATAAAAAGTTTATAAGTAAAGTGGAACATATCACCTTCAGCGGTGAATATGGCGTAGATACTTCACAGGATATATTATATGTCACTGAAAGGGCAGTGTTTAAGCTTACTGGGACCAGTATCGAGCTCATAGAGATAGCACCCGGAATAGATTTAAAAAAAGATATTACAGGACAGATGGAATTTAAACCTATAATAAATGATAATATAAAGCAGATGGACCCGGCTATCTTTAGAGAAGGTGTGATGGGATCTATTAAAAATGATTAAAAAACATATTTACTAATCTTAAAAATTATGAAAAAAAGTGTGGCAATAATCGGAGCAGGGACTATGGGTACAGGTATAACCCAGGTCTTTCTGCAGGCAGGGTTTAAAGCATTGTTATTAGACATAGATCCGGGCATTTTAAAAGAGGCTGAAAAAAGAATAGCGGATATTTATTCACTACTTGTAGAAAAAGAAAAGATAAGCCTTAAGGACAGGGATTTTTACCTAAGCAATCTAAATACATCAACCAGTCTGGAAATGCTTAAAGATATACCTCTTATCATCGAAACAGCAAAAGAAGACCTTCAGATAAAGAAAAAACTGCTGGGAAAGGTCGAAGAAATAGTACCTGAACATACCATAATAACATCCAATACATCATCTTTTTCGATCAACAGGCTTGCCTCCGGGCTTAAAAGACCTGAAAGGTTTATAGGACTTCATTTTTTCAATCCCCCGCCTTTACTTCCGCTTGTTGAAGTCATTATGGGTGAGAAGACTTTAAAAGAAGTAAAAGATGAAATCATTAATCTGCTAAAAAGTATTGACAGGGAACCGGTAGAAGTAAAAGATTGTCCTGGTTTTATAGTAAATAGATTACTGATACCATATATCAATAAGGCAGTAGATCTTCTGTCCGAAGCAGCTGCTTCCAGAGATGATATAGACAAAGCTATGAGGCTGGGAGCAAATCATCCGATGGGTCCACTTGAGCTCGCTGACCATATAGGTCTCGATATATGTCTGGATATTATGGAGAATCTTTACAAGGATCTTGATAATTCAGGATACAAACCCTCGGATCTGCTTAAAAAAATGGTTATCTCAGGAAAGCTGGGGAAAAAGACAGGAGAAGGTTTTTATAAATATAAATAAATTGCCAATTGCCATAATATAATGGCAATAGCTAATAATTGTAATTACCTTCAAAATAGATGATAAGATTTCTTTTAAGTGCAGTTTCTTCTGGTATTTAGAAAATTATTTTAAAATGATTGATTGCTGGTTTTCGGTATGGATATCTTACCAATAATATATTAATATAATTAACATATTTAAAATACCTTAAGAAATGGAGGCCTGAATGGATGAATATATTTATTCCCAGTCAGTACATAAAGATTTCCATGGAGTCATGAATTATCTTATAAAATTTATAAGGGACAATCATGGAGAACAACACATGGAAACATTTTTTACACGAGCAGCAGCATATATTTATAAGCCACTCATAGAAAGGATTAAAAAAAATAATCTCCTGGAGATGAAAAAACATCTGGAGAAAGTTTTTACCATGGAAGGCGGCAAGTTTGATATTGATTATAAGAATGGTGAAATAATTTTTAAGGTTAGCAGGTGTCCTGCAATCTGGCATATGAAGGACCACAACAATGAGATAGACAAAGATTTCTGCAAATGTTCTACAGAATTAGTAAATAGGTCTATTGCAAAAGAGTGTAATTATAA
>CBDUUS010000297.1:0-2229 GCA_965370465.1 uncultured bacterium
GTGATTATTGCTGAAGGTGGCCCCGGAACAGGAAAATCTATAATTGCTTTAAACTTGATGGCAGACTTATTATTAGACGGGTATAATTCCCAGTACGCAACAGGATCAAAAGCTTTTACCGAAACATTGAGGTCGATTATTGGCAATAGGGGTTCAGTTCAATTCAAATATTTTAACAGTTATATTAATTCAAAACATGATGAAGTAGATGTGCTGATATGTGATGAAGCTCACAGGTTGAGGAAAACAAGCAATAACAGATTTACCCCAAGAGATAGAAGGTCTGATCAAAAACAGATTGAGGAAATTATTAATGTGGCAAGGGTCCCTGTCTTTTTTATTGATGATAATCAGGTGGTGCGACCGGATGAAGTTGGATCAGTAGAACATATAAGGAAATATGCAGAAAAGAATAATTGTAATATTTTTCAATATAAACTTGATGTCCAATTCAGATGTAGTGGTGTGATTTTTCACCATCTATGTACCACTTTTAGCTAATTTTTTTCACCATCTATGTACCACTAAATTGGTATTTTTTTCAGGGGTATTGTACCACCTGGAAGAAGTTTTTTTCACCATCATTGTACCACCCCAAATGGCAAAAGCTGTATAATTGTCTCTAAAAAAGATGGAGGCAGTATATGGTATATCGGGAGGTACACATGACAGAAATAAGGGAAATACTTCTAAGGGTAAAAAGGAAAGAATCTGTAAGAAGTATTTCAAAGACACTTGGCATACACAGAAAGACTATAAATAAATATTTAAGTCTCTGCCTTGATCTGGGAGTAGATCCCACAAAAGATAAAGTAACTGATGAACTTACAGAAAAGATAAAATCCAGACTTGCTCCAGGAAGTAAGTCCTCTCACGTACTAAGAGATGACATCCTTCTTCCACATAAAGACAGGATTGAAGCCTATCTTGAAAAAGGTCTAAAGGGCTCAAAGATACTGATACTTCTTAAAAGGGACGGCATAGCAGTAGGAGAATCAAGTTTTTACAGGTTTATTAACACAAGATGTGAAAACTACATCAGAAAAAATATAACCGTTAGGCTTCCAGATACTGATCCGGGTAAGTACTCTCAGGCCGATTTTGGCTATATGGGACTTATCTGGGACGAGGAGAGCGGCAGAATGAGAAAGATTCATGGCCTGATCCTTACTCTGTGCCACAGCCGCCACATGTATGTATATCTAACCTTCAAACAGGACATAAGGGCGGTCATAGAAGGATTTGAAGCCGCCTGGGGCTACTTCGGAGGGATAACCATTATTGTAATAATAGATAATCTAAAACCTGCCATAGATAAGTCTGACCGCTACAATCCAAAGATCAACCGGCAGTTTCTAGAATATGCCCAATGTCGGGGCTTTATCGTAGATCCTGCAAATAGCGGGCATCCGAAGGGAAAACCAATTGTTGAGCGAGAAGTTCCTTATGTAAGAGATAACTTTTTTAAAGGAGAGAGCTTTATCTCGCTTATTGACGGACGGGAAAGGGCGGTAGACTGGTGCTCAAATATTGCAGGACTTAGGATTCACGGGACCACTAAAAAGATCCCTGCCCAGGTTTTTGAAAATGTTGAAAAGGCTGCACTGATCCCTTACTCAGGTGAAAGATATGATATACCCTACTGGGCAGTGTGCAAGGTCCATCCCGACCATCACATAAGGTTTAAAAACTCCCTGTACAGCCTTCCAACAAAATATATATCAAAGACTGTAGAGGTAAAGGGAGACAGTGCCCTGGTAAAGATATATTTTAAGGGAAATCTTATAAAGATACATAAAAGGATGGGGCCCGGTAAAAGGTCCACCGACTTTGACGATTACCCAAAAGATCTTACCCCGTATACGCTTAGAAACCCCAAATACCAGATAGCCGAAGGTTACCGGAGGGCAAATGAGATAGGAGCCTTCATTGAAGAGATTCTTACCGGCCCCTATCCCTGGCACAGGCTCCGCAGCGCCCAGAAAATCTTAAGGTTATCTGACAAATACGGGGCAGACAGGATGGCAAAGGCCCTTGTAAAAGCCAAGGCATATAGCATTTATGATATGAGAAGGATAGAGAATATGCTAAAAAATAATGTGGAAGATCTGCTTTTAGAAAAGCAGGATACGGTGCAGCTAAAGCTGGATGATCCAAAGTTTTTAAGGGACTCTAAGTCATTTAATCATTACAAACAAGAGAAAGGACAGTAGAGATGGAAATATCAAA
>CBDUUS010000298.1:0-2226 GCA_965370465.1 uncultured bacterium
TATTTGTTGCTATATCAAGAATATCACCATCATATGGTACACCTACCGCTATTCCTTTAGCGGCGTCAATGGTACTTCCAGATCCCACAGCCAGGACCAGCTCGACTGAATTTTTTCTGCATAACTCTATCCCTTTGTAAATCAGGTCATATGTAGGGTTAGGTTTAATACCGCCGAGTTCAACTACTTTGATGCTGGATTTCTTTAGAGATTTGATTACTCTATCGTAGAGACCCCATTTTTTAATGCTTCCACTACCATAAAGTAAAAGGACAGTATTTCCAAAATTCTTAGCTTCTTTTCCGACTTGATCTTCAGTATCTTTTCCAAAAATTACCTTTGTGCATCTGTCATAAGTAAAATTATCCATTTAGTCCTCCTCGTATAATAAGATAATAATTTTTTAATAGTAATTATTGCTATAGAATATTAACTAAATAAAGCTAAGCAGAAAGACAAATTGCTCCTCCTTTTGGCTACTTGTAAGTAGACCGATTAATATAGACTATTGCTTTCTTGCTACTAACTACAGAGTAATTATTAGAATGGTTTAGGCTCCAGAAACTGTGAGTACTAATTATAACGAGGCTTTACTACTAGTTAGATCTTTGAGCAGGAAAACTGCTTGGCAAATATAATCCAAAAGAGAAAGGAACAGCCATGAAAGAGACAATCTATGTGGGAATCGACCTTGCCAAGGGAGATTCCAAAGTAGCTGTAGTAGATGACAGCGGCGAGGCTATCTTTAAGCCCTTTAATATCACAAACTCCAAAGAAGGGATCAGAAAGCTACTGTCTAAGCTATCAAGCTACAAAACCGACCAGATAGTCTGCGGTATGGAGGTCAGCTCCAACTACTGGGAAAATATGTGCTCCTACCTTAAGGAGAAAGATGTTGCACCTATTCTTTTAAATCCATATCAGGTAAAAAAGTACCGGCAAGCAATGGGTTTTAAGATCAAAACCGATCCAATAGATGCTATAGCTATAGCCGGGCTTATCTGTGGCAGAAAGTATAAGAGCCTTTATATCTCTGATGATAGTATGATGGAGCTAAGGGAGCTTGTCAGGATTAAATATAGCTTCCAGAGAAGGGTAAAAGATCTAAAGAAAAGTGTACTATCACTTCTTTATCTTGTATTTCCTGAATACAGTAAGATAATCTCTTATCCCTTCTCCAAAGTATCTATAGAGATTTTATCAAAATATCCCACATCGCGCCATATGGCAAAAGCAAGTGTCTCAAAGCTTGTTAAAATCTTTAGAAGATACCAGGGATGCAATTTTAACCTTGATAAGGCCAAAGATCTTATTGCTGCTGCAAAGGATAGCTTCTACTCCGGAAAGGCCTTTAGATCCAGAGGGATGACTATTACCATGCAACTTGATGAGATCTCGTCTCTAAGCTTAAAAGTAAAGGAAATAGAGGACGAGATAAGGTCCATCCTTGATCCCGGGGATCCTGAAGGGGGATCTTCTGCTTACAATATCTTAAATTCCATAAAAGGCGTGGGCATTGGCACCATTGCTACTTTTATGGGCTATGTCGGGGATGTATCAAGATTTTCCTCCTCTGATAAACTCATCTCTTTTATTGGATTCTATCCCAGGATATTTGAATCCGGCAAGTATAGGAGGAAAAACCCAACTATTCAAAAGGCGGGCCCCAAGGAGCTGCGGTATATGCTTTATCTTGCCAGTGTTGCCTGCATTAAACATAATAGCCAGCTCAGGAAGTACTATCATGATAATGTATCTGCCGGCATGCCAGCTAAAAAGGCTCTGATCAAGGTGGCAGTAAAGCTTGCCAGGATGATGTATTCTATGTTAAAGCATAAAACCGAATACGACTCATCCAGGGTATTTATGGAGTCTTTTCCTCTTAAGAGGGCTGCTTAACTTATTTAGTTTTCAAAGAGCAAATATCTTTAATAATTTTAATTTCTAAAGTTCTTTGACAATTTAATATTTTTACCTTTTCTTTTTATAGAATGTCTATATCAAGATTCTATCAAGTAAAAGGATATTGGTAAAAGATTTCTCCCTCCTTTTAATGATTTATCTTATCATAAATAATGCCGGCTGGAATCTACGATATAATTAATTCATTGCATTAGCTTACTTTTCTTCATTAGTTTGCAGCAGCATCAATCTTCCAACTTTTTGCCTTAATGCGTCTTTGCCAGGAATCATTATATTGGCCCTTTTCTTCTACAAGCTGATTAT
>CBDUUS010000299.1:0-2216 GCA_965370465.1 uncultured bacterium
ATTATTTTTACAAGTTTCATAACTGCCTAACCTTCAATGACTTTATCCTTAAGTTTTATTTCATCTACCTGTCCCACTATAGAACCTCTAAGCGGAATACTGTCCCTGCCCATCCACTTACAGATCGTCACGCCATCTTCTATCCAGAGCACAAGACTCCCGGCAGCTGAATTCAGGTGATCAGCAACAATAATAGGTTTGGAGATTTTTTTCCCTTCAGGATCGATGGGTTCTATTATTAGAAGTTTTATCCCTTCAAGTCTTTCATGTTTTGATACGGAAACCGCATTTCCTATTACTCTTGCAAGTCTCATATTTATCCTGTCATCAATATAATACTTTTATATCATTTTGCCTGAAAAATTGATAATACTTATTATCTGGTTTATTGTCTGTAATCACAATATCCATATCGCTTAAAGAACAGATCCTATTAAGGTCCACTACATCATATTTGCTATTATCTATCAATAATATTTTTTGAAGGGTGTTTTCAAGCATTATTTTTTTTATGAAAGTCTGTTGCGGATTCGTTTCTGTCAGCCCCGCTTTGATAGATATTGCAGTAGTAGAAATAAAAGCTTTGTCAGAATTAAGATTCTTTAAGAATTCTTCTGTATTCCTTCCGAGGAAGTTCATTGTAATCTTATCAAGGATACCGCCCGGGCATATTACTTCAATGCCTTCCATTCCGCTCAACTCATTTAATATATCAAGGCCTATTGTCATTACTTTGATATTACTGAAAGAACTTAACCTTTTTGCCAGAGCATGGGTAGTCGTGGAACCATCAAGAAAAATATTGTCTCCCTCATTGATGAGCTGGGCCGCCAGTGAGGCTATTTTATTCTTTTCAGTGATCCTTATTTTTTCCCTTACAATACTTGGTGTTTCTTTTGAAAGGTTTCTGGAAGACACTGCTCCGCCATATACTCTGGTCAGTACTCCATGCTTTTCAAGCATTGCAAGATCCCTCAGCACTGTCATTTCTGAGACATTAAAAAGACCGGAAAGTTCCGAGGTTTTAATACCTCCGTTCTTACTTATTATTTCTGCAATTTTTAATTTTCTTTCAGCAGACAGCATTTTTATATAATGTTGTATTATGTTTGTTGTTATTATTTTATGTTATTTTATGTTGGTTGTCAAATTATTTTACAGCAATGAATTCCTATATCAGATAGCATAAAGATTCAAATTCCTGCCGCAGCCTGCCGGAAAAACCTATCAGAATAATAAGTCTTATAATTCTATAATAGAACAATAATAAATTATTTGTTTTATTATATTTATGTGCTAGAATACTAATATAATTGATATATATTATATTATAATATTTATTTTTATTCCGGGTATATTGAGATTTTATTACTAAGTATTGGCGCATATTATCCCTGGAAGGTGATTTGATTTTTGTTTATAAATAGTATAAGGTGACCCGGATTAATTCACTAAGCTCCGATAATCGGAAATATTAAATAAAGGCAGGTGAAAAAAGATGATAAAAACAACTGGAAAGAAAAAATCTGAAGAAATAGGGATCAATGGATTGAACAGCATAAGCAATCTTGAAGCAGAGATAATGAAGATAGTCTGGGAAAAAGAAAAAGTAACAGTACGGGAAGTCCATGAGACTATGCTCAGACAGGAGATCAAGAAAAAAGATTGTGACTTTATTCCATATACTACTGTCATGTCTACGATGACGACTCTTGCAGAGAAAAAATTGCTAAACCAGAACAAGGCTGCAAAAACATATGTCTATTCAGCAGCTGTAGACAAAAAAGAACTCTCTAAAAGCATTATACAGTCAGTTTCGGATAAACTTCTCGAAGAGAGTACCAGTGGAATGGTCTCCAGATTTCTATCAGATTCAAAAAATCTAACACAGAAGGGCATAGAAAAATTAATGCATGAAATAGACAAATCTTAGATAAGATTTGTCTATTTCTTACTCCAATATTTTAAATAATATATTCAATTAATATCTATCCGCAACTGTTTTTAACTTTTCCGGGTATACTTGTTATATTGTTTATATATTTATATATTTAAGAATATATAATAAAATAATCAAAAACAGCTACAGGAAAAGGGGATATTTGTTATTACTATCAGTATTTGCCGATTATATATTGCCAATGATATATGATAGTTTTGCAACACTTATAATAGTGCTCCTTATTCTTTTTATTTTCCGTGTAAAAGATTCAGGA
>CBDUUS010000300.1:0-2204 GCA_965370465.1 uncultured bacterium
GGATATGGTCAAAAGATAAAGATTCGACCTATATATCGTGTAATAAAGCTTTTGCAGATAACCTGGAAATAAAAAAAGAAGATATTGTGGGTAATACTGATTATGATTTCTTTCCAAAAAAGGAAGCTGATATTTGCAGAAAAGATGACCTTAAAGTCATAAAATCAGGAAAGACGCTGGATGCAGAAGGGTCGCTGACCCGGCATGGGAAAACCATGATTGTGCATACTATAAAAGCTCCGCTCAGAAACGGGAAAGGCAATATCTGCGGAACTCTTGGTATGTTCTGGGATATAACCGACAGAAAAAAAATAGAAGAGGAATTAAAAGATTCAGAAGAGAAATTCAAGATAATGTTTGAATCTGCACCTGATGCTTATTATTTAAGTGATCTAAAGGGAAACTTTATTAATGGTAATAGAGCTGCCGAAAAAATATTGGGTTATAAAAGAGAAGAATTAATAGGAAAAAACTTTTTGAGGGCAAATATTGTACCTCCATCATTTATTCCAAAAATGGTCAAGCTCCTCGCTCTAAATAATATGGGTCTTCAACCAACTGGACCTGATGAGATCGTTTTAGATAGAAAAGACGGAAGAAGAATTACCATAGAAGTATCAACTCATCCAGTTAAAATAAAAAATAAGCTTCTGGTGCTTGGCATTGCAAGAGATATAACTGATAAGAAAAAGGCAGAAGAAAATCTAAAATACTTATCCTTCCATGACAAACTAACCAATGTCTACAACCGGGCCTACTTTGAAGAGGAACTGGCCAGGATCAATAGCGGGAGACAGCTGCCTATAAGCATAATAATGGGAGATTTAAACGGACTAAAACTTGTAAACGACGCCTTTGGGCACAAACATGGCGATAAGCTTCTTATAAATACAGCCACCGTATTAAAGAAGTGTTGCAGAAAAGATGACATAGTAGCAAGATATGGTGGAGATGAATTTGCCATAATACTCCCTAAAACATCTGCCAGCCTTTGCGGCATAGTACTAAAAAGAATAAAAAATGCTATAAGCAGGACAAAAGATCAGAAAATACCACTTTCAGTATCACTGGGTACGGCCACCAAGGAAAAAAAGGCTACTGATATAAATGAAATATTAAGTGAAGCTGAAAATAATATGTATACAGGAAAACTTCTGGAGGAAAAAAGCATATCAGGCTCTATTGTATCTTCCCTTACTGAAACCCTGTGGCAAAAGGATATTGAGACCAGGGAGCATGCGGACAGGTTAAAAAACCTGGCTTTAAAGATGGGAGAAAGGCTCAAGCTGCCAGCAAGCCAGCTGGCGAACCTGTCCCTTCTTGCTACTTTACATGATATAGGAAAGCTTTCTATACCAGACAAAATACTTAAAAAAGAAGATAAGCTTACTAAGAGCCAATGGCAGATAGTAAAAAGACATCCCGAAGTGGGAAGCAGAATTGCCCAGGCTTCACCTATGCTTTTACCGATTGCAAACCTCATACTCTCTCATCATGAGTGGTGGGATGGGAGTGGATATCCCATAGGTATCAAGGGAAGACGTATTCCTCTTGAATCCCGCATCATATCGATTATAGATGCTTATGATGTTATGAGGACCGGAAGGGCCTATAAGAAGAAGATGACCCGCAAAGAAACCATAAAGGAACTAAAAGATTGCTCCGGTACCCAGTTTGATCCCGGGCTTGTAGATGAATTTATAGATATGATAGGGTAAAAATAATCTCAAATTCAGGTTAATCTTATTATAGAAACACCTGTGGGTGCTGATACTATTTTTTACTCCCGGATTTAATAATTTGCCATAATAAAATATAATAATAGCCATGGAATATTATGGAGCTACAGATAAGGGCAGAGTAAGGGAAAATAATGAGGACTATTTTCACATGCAGGATGACCTCTTTATAGCCGCCGATGGAATGGGCGGCCATAAGGCAGGAGAAGTAGCCAGCAGGTTATCAGTTGAAATTTTTTTGAGATCATTCAATGATCATGCCAATAAAAAACCTGTATTAGACAATAGGTCCATCAAGAAGAGACTGCTTGATTCTGTATACAGCGCAAATAATGAAGTTTTTAAACAATCAATTGCCAATACTGAATATTATGGGATGGGAACGACTTTTACAGCATGTTTTTTAAATTCAGATACTGCGCATATAGTACATATTGGAGACAGCAGGGCCTATCTTTGCAGAAA
>CBDUUS010000301.1:0-2201 GCA_965370465.1 uncultured bacterium
CCGGAAGATATACGGTTAAATCTTTTTCTTGTTTAGTCCATTTCTTTAGGCAGTGAATGGCATACAGATGGCGAAAATCGTATATGCGTGGGCCGTATCCCCTTCCACCGTGTGAAATTCTGGCACTCCACAGAAACCTGCGAAAGTTTTTATATACATTTACTATGGTCATTGGTTTGCCGCCCACAGCCGGGAAATAGTAATCACCCGATGCCGGGTAAGGATGCACTATCTTTGAATAATTGCGGCAGCGCTCTGTAAGGGAGGCTGACATGGGTACCAGCCTGCTGTTATCCCTTTTGGAATTATTAATGCTAAGTATACCGTTTTCAAGATCTACTTCATCAGCTTTAAGAAGTCTTGCTTCAGATAACCTGAGCCCGCACATATAAATCATGCGGAAAAGTAGGGGCATAATCAGATGTCTGTAGGGGCACTGGCAGTTGTATTGGCAATTATCGGTTTGAGCAAAGAACCTTATGAGCTCATCATCTGTATAAATATAGGGCATATATTGTTTCCCCCCGGGATAATAGCCTTTGGGAATGATGTATGCCTCGATTCCGATGTTATCCAGGTATTTTCCAAACTGGCGTATAATGGATGCACGTGAGCATTGGTTTGCCTGTGCCTCGTAAGTTGTTCTGCCACACCAGTCCAGTACGATTTCTTTTGTAAGGGCAGCCCCATGAGGATATTTTTGACGCGTAAATCTGTCAAAACGTTTTAGATGCACTGCTTCTGTATCGTATTTGTAGCCGAGAGCCTGTTTTAGCTCCACATGATTTTTGATATGCTCTTTAAAAGGACCTTCGTATATGGTTTTACTCATGGCCGCTACCTCCTTCAAAATCAAGGCAACATTGCCTTAGTTTCTTGATGTCAACCTTAAGATATACTGCAGTTGAGTCGGTATCTAAATGGCCTAAGATATCTGAAATGACAGAAAGCGGCGTATCATTTTCAAGCAGCAGACCAGCCAGGGTGTGTCTCAGAGAGTGCATCCCTCTTCTTTTTTTTAAAGTAGGAAGATGTGCCAGCTCCATATACCTTTTAATAATCTGGTATAGGTGATCGCCCTCTGAAAAAGGACCAAATGGTGCCATATGCTTTACGAATATATAGGGGCTGTCTATTTTAGGCCGGCCGTATTTAAGATAATCAATTACTGCCCAGCCTACCTGTGTTGTCAGTGGAAGAGATAAGGGCTGCCTTGTCTTTGATTGCATAAAGACCAGCCTCTTTTCTTCCCAGCGGAAATTCTCTATTTTTAAGTTTTTAATATCATTACAGCGCATACCGAGGCAGCATGCCAGCAGTATAATTGCGTAATCCCGCTTGCCTTTCGGGCTGCCCCTGTCAATAGCAGAGATTAGTTGTTTTAATTCATCTTCTGTCCATGTAGATGGAATACGGGTCTGTTTTCTTGCCTGTACCATCGGTGTTTTTTCCGCAAAATCAATCTGTATTTCTCCAATTTTTAAAAGAAAACGGAAAAAGGCGCGCATGGAGCAAATATTTTGCTCCACGGTTTTATAGGTATAACCGGCCAATGTTTTGATATAATCATTGATAAGTACAATGCTGATTTCTTTGCAGTCCATAACTTTTTGCGAAGAAAGATAATCCATAAACCGTGCAGACTGTTTTATATAATGGTCTATTGTGACCCTGGAATAGTCTTTATCTACACAGTATTGCTTAAAACGACTGCTGATTTGGATAAAATATGGGTCCGTAAGGATTTTCTTGTGCTTATAGTATCGGCGTAAAACTGTATGATGCAGCTGAAAATCCCCAATCATCCGTATAATACGCAGTTCCTGCATCTCTGACTGTAAAAGAGTTCGATTTAAATCCTTTTCAAAGACATTAAAGTATTTTTCAACAAAATCGATTCCCAATCGTTCACAGTAATAGGTCTCACCCCTTTCCTGCACAAATTTAAGCAGCATCTGCCACCGCCTGCGGTAAAACTTCATCGAGCCTTTGCTGTAGCCAAGTCTTAACATTTCCTGTTCCAGATCACAGATCAGCTCAGCTAATGGTTTCTTTTGCATAAAGCCTCCTCCTAAATGATATTTAGAGCTTTGCGCTCCTATTATCATCTTCGGAGATTATGCAAAGTAAATCCAATAAAACCATTGAAGCTATCGGGATTTTTATAGTTTGCTTGGCATAATTACTTTCTTTGAATAAGG
>CBDUUS010000302.1:0-2187 GCA_965370465.1 uncultured bacterium
GTGATCTTAAAGAAGAAGCAGCCATGGCACAAATTATATTTAAAGAGACGAGCACCATAGGCATAAGAAGGGAAGAGATAAGCCGCTATTGCCTGAAAAGAAAGACCGAGAAGATACAATTGCCATATGGCGAAGTGGAAATAAAGACTGCAAGACTTGATGGAAAGGAGATAAACGCTTCTCCAGAATATGAATCCTGCAGAGCGCTTGCAAAAAAGACAGGAAAACCCTTAAAAGAGGTCTACCGGGATGCGATCCTGTTTTTTTCAGAAGGTAATATTTCAGGGTCTCCTGGATTATAGTTACAGCCGGAACCGTTATAAGAAGTCCCCAGAAGCCAAATAGCGCTCCGCCGGCTATCAGGGAGAATATAATGAGACCGGGTTGTACGCCTGCCTTGATAAAAAAAAAAAATACTATTATACTAAATAATTCAATATGACATTATGACTAATTGATAAATTTTATTTATCAGAATTCATTGTCTATAAAATTAATAAAAATATTTTGAAATAATATTTATGAGGTAATTGTAAAAAATGGAATGGAATGGGGAAAAAATAAGTACAGATAATAAAGTTGTATCAGTTGCAGAAGCCAAAAGTCATTTTTCAGAATATGCTTCAAAAGTTGCATATGCGGGTGAGAAATTTTTAATTACTAAAAGAGGAAAACCTCTGGCAGCCCTTGTTTCCATTGAGGACCTTAAAAGCATAAGGATCAATGAGGAAGAAAAAGGATTATCTGAAATCATTGGGAAATGGGAAAACTTTGAAGAAATAGAAGATAATATTAATAAGATTTATTCTTCACGGAAGGAAGATAAGGGAAGAGATGTATCTTTTTGATACTGATGCCATAACAAATATTTTAAAAAAGAAACCTTCAAAGAAGCTTATAAGAAATATAGGATCTGTATCAAAAAAAGAGGGAAATATTTCAACGATCACTCTTGGCGAGGTAATATACGGGGCTTATAAAAGCCCGGATCCCGGCTTTCATCTTGATAATTTGAAAACAATATTACTGCCCATGGTAAATATACTTTCTTTTGACAGCAGGGCAGCCTATTTTTACGGAAAGATCAGGGCCGGTCTGGAAGTAAGCGGAATGACAATTCCGCATGCAGATATTCAGATAGCTTCAATTGCATCTGCTAATGATCTAATAATAATCACAGGAAACATAAGGCACTTCAGCCGTATTAGCGGGTTAATTGTCAGGGATTGGATTAATTAGACTATAATGGAGAAATATTTGTAGTCCTTGCTGCCATTGCATCGAAAAAACCATTGATAATAAAAAATTATTATTTCTGCCCTTATGGTTGGGTATACCAGATAGTATTACTGATTCCGGTTAATTTTCTTTACTCATTTTTTTATTACATCTTAATATTTATTATTTTTCTTCTACAAAAGAATCTTTACCTGCTCCGCAATCAGGGCAAACCCAGTTTTCCGGTAAATCTTCGAAAGAAGTTCCAGGTTCTATTCCAGAATCAGGATCACCTTTCCGGGGATCATATATATAATCACAAATAGTACACCTGTATTTTTTCATATTTTTCACCTTTTTACTTTCTGGTTTATTTCTATTTATAAAAGTAGGAGCATTTTTTTGTGTTTTTCCATTTTTTACCTGATGATAATAAGAATAAGTTAAAGGCTCCTTATTATTAAGACTTACAGCATCAACGATTTTTCCAATAAATATTGTATGAGTACCCACATCTTTGCTGCTATCTATTTCACACTCAATATATCCAGTGCAGTTTGATAAAACTATTGGTGCTTTTGTTATTCCCAGTTTATATTCTGCATGATCTAATTGTCCAAATTTATTAAAATTTCTGCCAGTTCTAAAACCAAAATTTCGTATAATATCCATATCGGCATCTTTGCTAAGGATAGAAACGGTAAAAACATTACTTTCCTGTATGTAATCATGAGTTAAATTATTTTTATTAATACAGACAGAAAACTTTGGAGGCTCTGCAGTTGCCTGCATTACTGTATTGGCAACCTGGCCATTAATTTTATTGCCAGCTTTAGAACATACCAAATACAAGCCGTAGCTTAACTTGTAAAAAGTTTTAATATCCATTATTTATCCCTTCATTTTTTCTATATCTGGTTTAAATAGTGCCATATTTATCAAATTTTTCCCAATTAGTTATTTGTGAAT
>CBDUUS010000303.1:0-2179 GCA_965370465.1 uncultured bacterium
ATCAGCTGCGATATAAAGGACTCTGGGAACCCTGCCTCCGGTTTCTGATAAAAACTTGCTGATCCTCATCCTGGCATTTTTTAGATTGTTCATGGAATAATCAACAAGGACTATTCTTGAAAACCTGCAATATTCATTAAAGAGCCTTCCATACCCGCATCCTATATCTATAAACAACCTATCACGGCTTTTTTCCTTTCCCAGCATCGTCCTTAGAGCTATCCGCTCGGAGCGGTCCTCATAGAGTCTCTTATCATCTTCCCAGAATTCCTGGTAATCATAGCTTTCATAATCAGATCTTCTGATGGACAATCTTTACCTTCCTTATAATCTATTTAAAGTCAAACAAAACCATTTTATCTTAAATGTAGTCAAACTGTAATTAAATTTTTTGTTTCTGCTTCTTTTTTCCACCTGTATCCTTCAGGTCTTCTCTGAGGAAATCTGTATCTGCATCATCATATTTTATCCTATTAAATTCGAGACTGGCAGCAATAGTATCTGCTGTCATATTGATTATATTAAATTTCTTACCTTCCTTATTCTCCCAGCTCCTCAGATTCATATGGCCGTTTACCAGCACCCTGTCACCTTTCTTTAGTGAAGCCACGCAGTTTTCGGCCATTGTATTCCAGCAAGTGGCATTAAAGAAATCTACACTTTCAGATTCCTTTCCTTCTTTGTCTGTCCAACGCCGCCCGACAGCAATTCCAATTTCGCAAATAGCCGTTCCCTCATTTGTATACTTTATTTCCGGATCCCTTGTCAGGTTTCCCAGCAGATTGATCTGATTTAATTGACTCATAAAAACCTCCTTATATGTCTTTTATTTTATAATCATTTTTTAATGTTTTAGCAGAAATTTAATAGCCGAATTCATAATAACGGCATAATCCAAGATCTCTATCCCATGGATATATTATCTCTACTGATGAACTTGAGCGGACAGTTTTAAATCTTGAAAGACCGATCCTGTCAAGAATGGCAAACTCTGCTTTCCGCTCTACTGATACCTCTATCCTGTCATATCCGATATTAAAGACAGTCAGGCTGCAATATCTGCTGGCAGCCATTTTTTCTGCCATTAGAATCAGCTCATCGGGCTCAAAAAATAGCAGCTGTTGAGCAATTGCCAGCGAGATGCTCTCCGATACATCTTTTGTCTGCTCGCGAATGATAAATATGCTGCATAGATCAAATAATGCCAGAAGCACGAAGATGCAAACCAGAGCAAGCGAAATAGCAAATAGAGTGCTGCTGCCATTTTGTCTTCTTATTGCTTTATTTAGTAGCTTCATTCTATTATACCCGGCCCTGATGTCCATTTCATATTCCAATATATCGATATCACCTAATAGCATTCCATCCGCATGCTGCTGCCTGCTCTTATGACCACCTTTTCCCCCGAGATCTTCTCCATGATACTAAACAGCCCTCCCGGACAGTCCGTGAGGCTGATAGTGACCAGATCCCCCATCTTTCTATCAGAGGCACTCTCTGGATCAATACTTATAATGGTATTTATCCCCTCTGTCCCGCATATATTCCTGATGACTTTTATGGCCATGCTATTATCATTTGTCGTGGAGATTATCCTTACTCCCTCCCGGGAGGCCTGTTGAAGGACATTCTTCCTGTATACCGCATAGCCTGCCTGGGAAGCAGCCAGGACCAGAACGATGATAATAGGTATTATCATTATGAATTCAAGCGTGGACTGGCCGCCTGCTTTATTTATTGATCTATCGGAACTTTGAAAGATTCTCATATATATTCCCTTCGCAATAAAGTATAAACATCCATTTATCCATTTGTTTCTAAAATCACAGTAGCTGCTTCCCATCTAATGACGATATGACTTCTGGAATAACTGTATCTCACACAAGTGCTGATATCTTTTCAAAAGCCTTTGAAATGATATCGACTATATACGGCTTTCCGACTGCCACCAGAACAGCCGATATTATACCGGCGACCACCATTACCATTGCATACTCAAGCGTGGACTGCCCCTTCTGGCATTTAAAGCGCATAAGCAATATTTTATCTGCCGCTTTCATTAAAATCCCCATCTTCACCTCCTTTGTCTTTATACTGTTTTGAATTAACATAATCACCCCTTTCAGATGTTTTATGTATTTACATAATTATGTATATGGATAATTTAGCATATTAATTC
>CBDUUS010000304.1:0-2177 GCA_965370465.1 uncultured bacterium
TCACAGTAAGAGTCTTACTTCCCCTTATTTCAGGATTCTTTTTTAATATCATCTTTAATCATTCCTTAATCATTATTTATTATAGTGTTTTCGGTTGGCAGTAATTATAACATTTTTTTAAAAAATTTTTATAGTAGTTTGCTTCTTTAATTTTATTTAATAAAAATATAGAATATTATTAAATTGCAGGATCATCCGCCTATTATAAAGCTAATGGCTTAATCTGCATATAAGGCGAAGATCATCAACTGCAATATTTGCTAATTTTATAATTTTAATATTATGAGGCCAAAAAGTATTTATAAAGCAGCAGTTATATTTTTATTGCCGGTTCTTTTTATTTTTTCTGTTCCCTGCATGCTTTCCTCATGCATACTCTTTGATAATGATATAGGGAGACAGGATGATTTAGAGGAAGCAGAGGATCCCATGGCTGGAGACAGTCCGAATGAAAGCGCATCAAAAGAAGAAGATGAAAGGGAAGGTCCCGAAGAAGAAACCAATGAGAAGATCCCGGTAAAAATATGGATAGAAGACATGATCCCGGAAGAGATAAAAAGTATTTTGACTGACCGGATAAATAGTGATCCATATCTTGAGTATGTAAAGGATAGCAGCGAGGCAGAAGCATTTTTGGAAATCGTCCCTGCGGGCGCAGTGACTGACGGGTCCGCCGCTTATAAAGATCTGGATATCTTTTATGTGATGGCGCCTTCGACTTTCTTTTTTAATATGATAGACGAAATAGAATGGGAGGACCTCAGGGCCTGGTGGTCCGGAGACAAGGAATCACTGACCCATATTTCAGAAAGCGGCATACCAGTTAATATGGCTCTTGAAGAGCAGGATTACAATATACTAACAAAAATATTGGGAGAACCGGCAAATGAAAATATTCTGATTATGGATGAAGCTGGTATTGCAGAGGGAATCTCAGATGGCAGTATTGCCATTTCCATTACTCCTTTTGACAGGATAGACAAAAAGGTCAAGGTCCTGGGTCTGAGCGGCATGTCTGTTTTTGATCGCAGTCTTGATTATGATGATTACCCCCTGGCTTTTTCAGTTATGCTCCATGGAGAAGACGAAGATGTCATAGAAGGAATACTTACTTCTATGAATGATATAGGGATGACCAATAGGGATATGTCAAAATTTACCACCCTTATAATGACAGGGGTCACTGCAATGGTAAGAGGAACGGCCCAGCGCATGGAAAATCATGGCATATCTTATCCAGGCGAGAAGATAGCAGATATCCTCCAGGAAGCAGACATAACCCATATCAGCAATGAAGTGCCTTTTGTAGAGGGCTGCAATGTATTTGAGGACAGGTTTCCATTTTTCTGCAGCAGGCCCGAATATATAGAGCTCCTTGAATATGTGGGAGCAGATGTCATAGAGCTTACGGGAAATCATATGAATGACCATGGACATGACTGGTTTATCTATACCCTGGAGATGTATGATGAGAGAGGATGGCCGTATTATGGAGGAGGGAGAGACCTTGAAGAGTCATATGCTCCAGCAGTTATCAAATCAAATGGCCATAAATTTGCATTCCTCGGGTTCAACTGGTGGGGTCCTGCATATGACTGGGCAACAGAGGATACCCCGGGTTCCGCACCTCCGGAATTTGAAGTTTTTGAAGCGAAAATAAAGGACCTTAAAGAGCAGGGCCATATTGTGATATTTACTTTTCAATATTTTGAAAGCTATCAGTATGAACCTACGGCGCAGCAGGTGATAGATTTCAGGAGGATGATAGACGCAGGAGCAGATATCGTAAGCGGCAGCCAGTCACATCATCCTATGGGAATGGAGTTTTACGGAGACGGTTTTATTAATTACGGCCTTGGGAACCTGTTCTTTGACCAGATGAGAGAACCGGGAACAAGGCAGGAATTGATCACAAAGCATATATTCTATGAAGGAAAACATATTAATACTGTTATCATAACGGCGATGCTTGAAGACTATAGCCAGCCCAGACCCGCTACTCCTGAAGAGAGAACAGAGATCCTGAATTCAGTTTTTGAAGCGAGCATAAAATAAAAAGGGCTCAGAAATAAATTATTGCTTTTATTTATCAATAAAATAATATGAATATGGCAAAGAAGGGTCACAGAGGCTGTCCGGAAATGCAGGAAGGCTTCGATAGCATAGCGATAGTCACT
>CBDUUS010000305.1:0-2176 GCA_965370465.1 uncultured bacterium
GAGCATATCCAAACTCAGGATTGGGTTTATTTAACTTTCCATGCTGATAGATCCCAAAACCTGAGGTCATTGATCTTATTTTTTTAAGAGGGTCCATAATAACTTTCTTTATATGATTGAAAATAGTTTTTAAATTTATTTTAGATCATATCTTTTATTGGATTGCTTTAATCAGATTTTCTAATCTTATAATTATCTATAACCTCATCAAAGAGCTTAAGATGCTGCAGTGCTACATTATACCATGTCATAAGTCTTCCGAATTTATATGTTTTCTCTTCAATTGTCGATTTTTTCTGTGGATCTTTGAATATAGATATCACCGCATCTGCAATGGCCCGGGAATCTCTAAAAGGTACTATTATGCCTCTATCCTTTGCTAAAACTTCTTTTGCATAAAGATAAGGTGTTGAAATACATATTTTACCTGCTCCGACCGCATATGCCAGAGCACCTGAAGCGGCCTGCTGCGGGTCCAGATATGGAGTTATATAAATATCTATGGTCTTTAACCACTCAACCAGTTCCTTTAATGATATATATTTATTTATGAATTTCACATTTTCATGTAAATCATACAATTTTATTTTTTCTTTTAAGAAATTTCTGTATTTTTCACCGACCGTTTGCAGCACAACAGGATGTGTCTGGCCAATTATCAGGTACAATACATTAGAAAATTGCCTCTTTATATCTTTTAAGGCTTCTATTGTATATTCAAGTCCTTTGATCTCTGATAAAAGGTTTATATTACCAAGGATCAACCTGCCTTCTAATCCTTTTTTCTTTTTATATTTGTGATTAGGCTCCAGGGGTATGTTTGGAACACCATGAGGGATAATTTCTATTTTTTCTTTTGGGTAATTATATCTATTAATAAGTTTTACAAGGCTTTGAGGCATCATGACTATTACTTTTTCAGCAAATTTTATTACATCTTTAAAGACCAGGCCATACCCCTTACTGGCATCATCGGGTATTGTATGAGTGGTAATAATGAGAGGTTTTCGTATGAGCTCTATAAGCTTAATAATATATTCCCCAAATTCACCCCCGTATAGACCAAATTCATGTTCAAGAATAACTATATCTGCGCTTGATTTATTGATACGATCAGCAGCTTTTATATAGGAGTCAATTTTATACTGGTTGATTTTAAATTTGACTTCAGGGGGATAATCGATTTTATCTTCCGGCTTAACAAGTGCAAAGATCTCTATTCTGCCGTGTGGATTAATAAGGCTAATGGCTTCGGTTAAATTCTTTGTGTATGTGGCAATTCCGCATTTTCTCGGTATATATGATGATATATATACACTATTTATACATCTATGTTTCTCTCTTAAGACTTTTTTTAACTTTTCCAAAATAATATCTCCATTTGTGTATAGAGATAATAGTATTTGCCAAATCCTAAATATGACCTATCAATTTATCAGCAAAATTTATTATAGATATAATATAAGGAGCGTAGCTGGCAACAATTATGGAGTCTGCCTATTTCTGGGCAAGTGATGCCCCTATGCTATAACTTAATATCAGTAATTTTAGCATAAGCTTTTCAGATGGAATGTCAATACATCGAATTGCTTTTGTCTATTAAAAAATTATTTTAAATCATCTGTTTCTGCTTGAAACTGAAGCATCCTCTGTAGACCGCTATTATATGATCAAGGACATTTATACCGACGATATCGAATGACTTACAGAGCCTGCGGGTGATCTCAATATTGTCAATAGAGGATTCAGGATTTCCACCGGGATGATTATGCAGAAATATCACAGAAGCTGCAGGGCTTTTTATCGTAATGTTAATCACCTCTCCCGGATGGGCGATTGAGATGGTTCACGCTAAGTTAGCACGGATATCTTATAAATCCAAAGGCACAAAAAATAATTTTTTTTAATTTAGCAAATAAAGAAAAGAGGAGGAAGGCAAAACAACAATATCCTTTTCTATCAAGAAAATATTTTTAGAAACCACTATTCCTTCTTTGAATGAATTTTTAATCGTTATATAATCTATGGGATTTATTATATTCTGGTATTTGACTTCTATAGGCAGAATATTATTTCTGGATCTGCTTAATATAAAATCTATTTCTTTATTCTTAACAGATTTCCAGTAAAATATTTTTTCGATATTGGAAAATCCCTGGTAAATACCCTGCTCAAA
>CBDUUS010000306.1:0-2167 GCA_965370465.1 uncultured bacterium
CAGCGCCTCTGCCCCGGATACTATTTCTGCTATCTCCGTGGTTATCTGCTGCTGCCTTGCCCTGTTATACTTGCTGCTAAGGTTCTTTACCATCTCTTCGGCATTATCACTGGCACCCTTCATCGCCGTCATCCTGGCTCCTGTCTCGCTTGCAGTCGATTCCAGAAGCGCCGCATATACTATAGTGTAGATATATTCAGGAAGGAGTCCTTCGAGTACCTTTTCCGGAGAAGGCTCATAGGTAAATTCCGGCATTATTCTGCACACCCGGTCCCCCATCATCACCATTCCTATGCCGGTCCCTGAGCTTTCCCCTTCCTCCGGCTTTCCCATTAAAGGTATTGGCAGCAGCTTAAATGATGAGGGGATCTGTTCTGCTGGATTTTTAAACCTTGTATAGCACATGATCACCTCGTCCACTTCTCCGGTTAAATACGATTTTATTACTTTCCTTGCTATTTTCCTGGCATCTAAAAATTTTGGGTGGTCCGAGAGGTTCTCGTATACCCTGTTTATACTCTGGCCCATATATCTGAAATGGTTCTTTCCCCTGGTCCCGATTATGTCGAGTTTGTATTTTTTGCCCTTTCCCTCTATATTATCCAGGGTTCTTTTGATCTGCCTTATCATATTTGAATTATACCCTCCGCACAGGCCGCGGTCCGCGGTTATTCCCATGACCAGCACATTCTTTATTTCATTACGGGGTGAAAGCATCGGATGGCTCACAGGAGAATAATAGGCTATATCGGTTATAAAATCTTCTAATTTCCTGACAAACGGCCTTGCCTCAAGTATCCTTTTCTGGGCCCTTTTTATCTTTGAAGACGCTATTAACTCCATTGCCCTCGTTATCTTCCATGTTCCGGATATGCTCTTTCTCCTGTTTTTTATCTCTTTTATCTTAACCATGGTCCCTCAGGTCCTATCCTGCGCTGAATCTTTCCTTGAATCTGTCTATTGCCTGTCTGATCTGTTTTTCCAGCTCCTGCGGCATATCCTTTTTACTTTTTAATTCTTCTATTATTTTTGGATGGGCCGTCCTTATAAACTCCAGATACTCTTCCTCAAACTGTGGGATGCTATTGATCTCTATATCATCAAGATATCCATTTATAAGGACGAATATGATCAGTATCTGTTCCTCTGCTTCCATGGGGACATACTGGCCCTGCTTCAAGACTTCTACTATCCTCTCTCCTCTTGCAAGCTGCTTTTTGGTTTCTTTGTCAAGCTCTGTCCCGAATTTGGCAAAGATCTCCAGCTCTCTGTACCGGGCAAGATCCAGCCTGAGCATGCCCGCTACCTTCCTCATAGCTTTTGACTGGGCATTTCCGCCGACCCTTGATACTGATATCCCTGGATTTATCGCGGGCCTTGTCCCTGCATTGAAAAGATTAGTTTCCAGATATATCTGCCCGTCAGTTATTGATATCACATTTGTGGGTACATAGGCAGAAATATCGCCGGCCTTTGTCTCTATAACCGGAATAGCTGTAAGAGAACCTCCGCCGAGTTTGTCTGAAAGCTTTGCCCCCCTTTCAAGGAGCCTTGAGTGAAGGTAGAAAATATCACCCGGGTATGCTTTCCTTCCAGGGGGTCTCCTTAATAGAAGCGATAGCTCTCTATATGCCACAGCCATCTTGGACAGGTCGTCATATAATATCAGGGCATGCTTCCCGCCATACATAAAATACTCTCCAAGGGCGCATCCAGAGTAGGGGGCTATATATTGAAGCGATGCAGGTGCCTGTGCGGGCGCACATACCAGCGTGGTATATTCCATGGCCCCGCTGTCCCGGAGCTTTTCGACTATCCTTGCAATAGTCGATGTCTTCTGCCCTATGATCACATATATGCAATAGACATCCGTATTTTTTTGATTAAGTATGGCATCTATGAGTATGGCCGTCTTTCCGGTGCTTCTATCCCCTATGACAAGCTCCCTCTGGCCCCTTCCTATGGGTACCATTGAATCGATGGCCTTTATCCCGGTCTGGAGCGGCTCTTTCACGGGCTGGCGGCTGATGACATCAGGCGCCATGAATTCCACCGGCCTATAGGTCTTTGACTTTATGGGACCCTTATTATCAAGCGGCTTTCCCATGGGATCGATTATCCTTCCTATGAGCTCTTCTCCCACAGGTATCTCCAGTATCCTTCCCGT
>CBDUUS010000307.1:0-2163 GCA_965370465.1 uncultured bacterium
CTTATAATTTCCAGATCCCGGACAGAATCCCTATTGATTTTTGTGCAGATGAGCCCGTATATGATGCATTAATTAAAAAAACAGGGGTAAAAAGTCAGCTTGAACTTATGGAATATTTTCATATTGATTTTAGATGGGCAAGACCCGGGTGGATAGGACCAGAAATGAAAACATCTGATGAAAAAAGAACAGACTACTTCTGGATTCCAAGAGAAGGGGTTGATTTTGGTTATGCTGTCGAGCATCCATTAGCCCATATAAAGACAATAAAAGATGTTGAAAATTATAATTGGCCCAGGCCCGATTATTATGATTATGATGTTTATGTAGAAGAAGCAAAAAAATTTAAAGAAGAGGGCTATGCAGTTTATGGCGGCCACTGGGGCTGGTTTTTTGGAGCAGCCACAGATCTGGTGGGGATGGAAAAATTCATGATGATGATGATCGATAAACCTGATGTGGCTTTTAAGGTCATGGAAAAAATAACAGATTTCTTTTATGAATGCTCCAGAATAATGTTTGAAAAAGGCAAAGGATATGTAGATATATTTTTCACTGGAGATGATTATGGACAGCAGCAGGGTCCCTTGGTCAGTCTTTCTAAGTGGAGAGAGCTTATCAAGCCCCATATTAAAAGATTATACTCACTGGCAAAAGAGCATGATCTTTATATAACACAGCATTCCTGTGGTTCAATAACATATGTGCTTAATGATTTGATTCAACTCGGGCTTAATGCCATAGAACCAGTTCAAACCAGAGCTTACGACATGAATTTCGAAAGTTTAATTGAAAGATATAATGGAAGAGTTGTTCTTCAAGGCTCAATTGATACCCAAAAAACACTTCCATTTGGTACTGCAGAGGATGTTAGCAATGAAGTAAAGTCAAGAGTTAAACTATTTAAAAATAAGGGCGGTTTTGTAATCGGACCTTCTCAGCATTTACTTGGTGAAATTCCATTAGAAAATATTTTAACAATGTATGAAACAGCCTATAAGTACGGGAAGATTAATTAAAATTTTAAAAAAACAGGATAGCGGACATAAAATGGCAGATCAAAGCAAGTCAAATATAGAGAGATTGGTAAAAGCAATAAAGTTTCAACCTGCTGACAGGGTGCCTCATTTAGAGCATTGGGTCAATAAAAAAACAATAGAATATGTTCTGGGAAGAAAAGTCGGTGATCCGGTTGATCCATATGACCAGGAAAAAATAATTAAAAACCCGCTTGCCCCAAAAGATCTTGTTAAATATGCTCAAAAAATAGGGCAGGATGCAATAAGTTATGATTTTGTTTGGGGTTTTGGTTTTGTTTATAAAGAGGCAGCTGACGGTACAACTCATTATGTAGACGGAATTTATAAAAATTGGGAAGATATTAGAGGATTAGAAGCTCCTTCAATCGCCAGGAGCTTAGAACAGTTTAAAGACTATTATGCAGCAGCCGAAGAAACTGATATTGGAATATATCCCATTATCAGATCAGTCTTTGATACTGCTTTTTTAGCAATGGGGCTAAAGGATTTTATGTATAAAATTTATGATGACATCAAATTTATTGAGTATCTGATGGATTTTGCAATGGGACATTACTGTAATATATCAACCGAGGTTGCAAATAGTTTTCCCGATATCCCATTCGTTTTAATTGCAGATGATCTTGCAGGGGCTAATGGTCTCATGATTGACCCTGATAAATTTAGAAAGTTATACATTCCACGGCTAAATAAAATACTGGAACCAATTCATAAGAAAAACATACCAGTAGTGTTTCATTGCGATGGCAATATGGAAAATGTTATTCCTGTCTTAATGGAATGCGGCATAATAGGGGCACATCCAATACAGCCATCGTGCAATAATATATATGAATTAAAAAAGCAATACCAGGGAAAGTTTGCGCTGTTTGGAAATATTGAAACTGTGCTATTGGCTGAAGGACCTGAAGCTAAAATAGAAGAAGATGTTAAAAAACATTGTAATGCACTAAAAGAAGGTAGCGGTTATATATTAGGTTCCAGTTCTTCTATATTTGACGGTATCCCGCCAGAAAATTTTGTAACTATGGTAAAAGCAGTCCATAAATATGGAAAGTACTAAATTAAGGTGTGTATGAGAGGGGGTGAAGAAAAAAATGTAAAAGACTTTTGTTATAACCAA
>CBDUUS010000308.1:0-2159 GCA_965370465.1 uncultured bacterium
AAGGGCATCCGGAACGGAGCCTCTAATAAGGTGCTATATTGAATCAAAAGATGAAGGTTTTTTTAAAACATTAAATGATTATGTGAATAAAACAATAAAAGAGATTTGCGATTAAATGAATGTAGAAGCAATAAAAAATAATACAGAATCTATACGGAAACAAGGAATAGATATTTCTGGTGAATTACCTGAAAGCATTCTGGCGGAATTAAAAAAGATGCCGTCTGGCAAGAGCGGACTTCTGGTAATAAAAGGTCCTAATATTGGCGATAAGTTCTTTATTGATAAGGAAGAGTATTCTATTGGCAGAAGTCCTGAATCAGATGTATTGCTTGACGATATTACTGTTTCAAGAAGGCATGCGATCTTGAAAAGGAGTGGAGATGATTGCAGGCTGATAGATACAGGCAGCCTTAATGGAAGCTATGTGAACAGCTGTATAGTTGATGAGGCTATACTAAAGAATGGTGATCGTGTACAGATAGGAAAATATATATTCCTATTTTTTTCAATAAAATAGGAAACTATTATGGACAAAAATAAAAAAACAGTAGATGGCCTTGGAATCGGGAAGCTAATAAAAGAACTAAAAAAGACATATTCTGATATTAGCAGCAGCAAGCTAAGATTTCTGGAGTCACAGGGTCTCATCAGCCCAAAAAGGACCGCAAATAAGTACAGGGTCTATACAATAGACGAAATAAATAAAATAAACTTTATACTTAAAATGCAGAAAGACTTTTATCTTCCGCTTGATATCATAAAAGAAAAATTAAATTCAAAACAATTTAAAGAATATATCAAAAATGGAAAAGACATTAAGAACATGCAGCTTGATCCCGGGGAAGAATTCAAGGGAGATCGAAAAAACAAATTTTTAACCATGGAAGAATTCAAGAAAAAAATAAAATTACCACAGTCGTTTATTGATGAGCTTATTGATTATGACCTTATTGAAGCAAAAAAAGATAATAATAAAGTAATTGTTAATGAAGACGATATAAAGATAGTCAAGATGGCAAAAGAGCTCTCAAAATATGGGATACAGATAAAACATCTGAAGCTGTTTGAAAACTTTGCTGTCAGACATTCTACTTTTATTCAACAAATCATAATGCCTTTAATGGTCTCTTCCAAAAAGGATCTTCGTAAAAAAGGAAAAAAAGTAGCATTAAGGCTTGAAAGAGATTTTTGCTACTTGCATGAATTGCTTTTAAAAAAGGAAGATAGGAAGTTTCTGGAAAAGAATAAATGAAAAATCCTGCTATTAGAAATCTCTTTTACATATTAATCCTGGTCCAGATCATATTTTTAGTTATTTTCTTACTGCCTTCACAGATGCATGCATTTGTATCAATATCCGAAAATGCATGCATCGGACACATGGACCAGCTCTTAACCAGCAAACATGAAGCTCTTTACAATGACAGCATAGATATTGAAGCACAAAATGCTATATTGATAGATTTTAATAGCGGTAATGTATTATGGGAGAAAAACTCTAATAAGTCTGTATATCCAGCCAGTATTACAAAAATAATGACAGGTATCCTTGCAATTGAGGAAATCGAAGATTTTAATAAAATAATCGAAATATCAGAAAATGCTTCTGGTGTTAATCATTCAGCTTTTAATTTTAATGAAAATGACAGGATAAGCCTGCTGGATCTCTTGAAATCAGCGATGATAAGCTCTCATAATAATGCAACTATAGCGCTGGCTGAATATATCTCGGGAAATAATGATGATTTCATTGCAATGATGAATGCAAAAGCTATCGAAATCGGTGCAGTACACACAAATTTTGAGAACACTAATGGTCTTGATTCAGATTTTCCAGGCCACCTTACAACAGCATACGATATCGCTATGATCTCAAAATATGCCATGGAAAACGAATTTTTTAAAGATATTATAGACACAAGGTTCGATAATATAATATTGAACGGTGAAGATATTCAGCTGAAGAATACTAATAAACTTCTTCACTATGATTATATTAAAGGAATAAAGACCGGTTACACTGAAAATGCAGGTTTTTGTATCGCAGTTTATTCGGATCTTAATGGTCTTGAGCTAATTACAGTTATACTTAATAGCAGTTTTGATGAAAGAGAAAATGATGTATTAAAGCTTATAAACTGGGCAGATAATAATGT
>CBDUUS010000309.1:0-2155 GCA_965370465.1 uncultured bacterium
AGGTGTGGGTAAAGATTTCTGGGGTGTTGAGTGGAAGCCTGTTAAAAATAAATTTGGTGTTTATAATGAAATTTCTTTTCATCCCCTGGGTCATGTTAAGACCGTAAGGGAAGTCGAAGATTACCCGTGGCCAAGTCCTGACTGGTTTGATATGTCACATTTAAAAGAAGAAATTAAACGTATTAATGATAAGGAGCGCCGGGCAATAATGTTTTTTGCAGGAGGTGCATTTGAATCGCCCTGGTGTATGAGGGGTCTTGAACGTTTCTTGATGGATTTGGTTGAGTGCCCTGAAATTGCTGAGGCTATTTCAAGAAAAGTAATGGGATATTACAAGGAAAGGACAATGCGTGCTATTGAGGCAAGTGATGGACAGATCGATATTTTTTTAAGCGGCGGCGATATTGGTACACAGAAAGGTATGATGCTCTCACCTGAACTCTGGAGAAAACATATGAAACCATATAGTAGGGAGCTTGTAAAGCCTTTTAAGGAAATGGGGTTTAAGACATTTTACCATACATGTGGATCTGTTGTACCGGTGATTGATGATTTTATAGAAATGGGGGTAGACATCCTGGATCCTCTGCAGCCTAAGGCAGAAGGAATGGAACCAAAATTCCTTAAAGATAAATTTGGTAAAAGACTTTCTTTTCATGGTGGAATCGATGAGCAGGAGCTGCTCCCGATGGGAACACCAGACGAGGTGGAAAAAGAAGTTGTAAGGCGGATCGATATCCTTGGTGAAAATGGTGGATATATTGTATGTTCCGCACATGCCATACAGCCTGATACACCAGTAGATAATGCTCTGGCAATGTTTAGGGCTGCAAGGGAATATAGATACCAGTCATCTTATTATTGAGAAAGAGTAAGGTGTATACACAAATTGACAGAGTTATTAGATAAAAAAAAGAAAAATAGGATATACTTTATATCACTGCTTGAAGGTCTACTGCTGGGATTGCCGTTTACAATCTTTGGTATCTTAATTCCTGTTATGTCGGATGATTTAAGGATCTCAGCTTCTTATATGGGTGTTATTCTTTCAATAAATGCTTTTAGCAGCTTTATTGCAGTATTTATGGCAGGGAATTTAATAGAACTATTTGGGATAAAAAGAGTAGTAGTCTTGAGCAATATTTTCTTAATCATTGGAATGGCAATGATTAGTTTTACCAGGGAAAATGTCCTTCTTACAATGTCTTATTTTGTTACAGGATTTGGTGCTGGCGGTTTGGGCATAACTCTGAATTCACTTGTGAGCTCCACTTCAGCGTCTAAAAATCAGCGTTCTAAAAGATTATTATATCTTGGTATTGTGATGTTTGTCGGCGCAATTTCAGGTACATTGATTACAAGAGCTGTTCTTTTATTGGGAAAAAATTGGAGATTTTGTTTTTCAGGAGCGGGAGTTCTCTTTATTATTATGTTTATAGTTATCAGCAGGATGGATCTTTCAGAGTATAAAGTAAAAGCATCCTATACAGTTAAAAATTTTTTTAGAATGTATAAGAGGGTTCTTAATGTACATTTAATAATAATGGGAATTATAGTTTTTTTGCATAATGGTACTATTGTCATTTTTATGAATTGGTTCACAACTTACTTCAGGGGTTTTAATATCCCTGTTGAGATGAGTGCCCTGTTTCTTATGTTATTTACAGTAAGCGAGATAGCCGGGCTGTTATTGAAGATATTTTTACTAAAGTTTTTAAAAGAGTCAAGGATTATAATTATTAATGCTGTTTTAACGATAGTATGTTTTACAGGGTTATTATTCTTTGAAAATATAATTATAAAAATATTATTTATTGCTGGCATAGGCATAAATGCTACCGGTGTATTTATGTTAGTAACTTCCATAGGTCTGAATATAAATAAAAAAAATTCAGGTATTGTTTTAGGATATATATATGCGAGTGCTCATATTGGCAGTGTTGTTTTGCTGTATATCTCCGGTCTTCTTATCGATAAATTTTCTTACCTCGGTATTTTATACACATGTCTGGCCGGGTGGCTGGTATTAGTA
This sequence comes from uncultured bacterium, assembly GCA_965370465.1. Taxonomy (GTDB): domain Bacteria; phylum Actinomycetota; class Humimicrobiia; order Humimicrobiales; family Humimicrobiaceae; genus M55B120. The sequence continues at coordinate 2,033 of CBDUUS010000309.1, forward strand.
ATCTTTGCAGTCATAAATGTAATATTTGAAAAAAAAGCTGTTAGCAGCTTCAGTGAGCTTTGTTATTCATAATGGATAGAATTTTATCTCTTGTGCGCAAGCATTGGAGATAAAATTTATTGA
>CBDUUS010000310.1:0-2150 GCA_965370465.1 uncultured bacterium
ATATTAAAATATTTTGGGCCCAAAGCAAAAAAGTGGTTATCCTATAGTGTTGCCTCTGTGTCCGGCACCATACTTGCAGTCTGTTCCTGCACTATCCTGCCCCTATTTGCAGGGATAAGAAAAAGAGGTGCAGGTCTTGGCCCGGCTATAGCTTTTCTATATTCCGGACCGGCGATAAATATTTTAGCCATAGCATATACTGCAAGACTGCTTGGTTATGATTTTGGCATAGCCATAGCTATTGGAGCTATCTTATTTTCAGTAGTAATAGGTCTTATTATGCATTTTATCTGGATAAGAGAAGAAAGGGCAAAGATAAGTGATAATAATACAGTATTCTTTTTAAGGCATATGAGGATACCGGTCATGAAAAGCTCGGACATATAAGCTATTTTTCCTGTCACTTCTGGCAATACTGATATTGGGGTCAGCTAAAATGTGGATCTATGCTGGTTCAGCTCTTGCAGTTCTTATAACAATTATAATAGTAGGCTATAAAAAGGATGAACTTAAAGACTGGATGAAGGAGACTGGAAAGCTTGTATGGCAGATATTTCCCATACTTTTAGCAGGAGTATTTATAGCTGGAATCATTAAATATTTTCTGCCCCAGAGTGTAGTTGAGGCTTGGGTGGGGGGAAATAGCATAAGATCTAATTTTGCGGCCTCAGTTTTTGGTGCACTGATGTATTTTTCAACACTGACAGAAGTACCCATACTGAAAGCTTTGATGGAACTGGGCATGGGTAAGGGCCCTGCATTAACCCTGCTTCTGGCCGGACCATCATTGTCTCTTCCTAATATGATCGTAATAGGGAGAATCATGGGGACAAAAAAAACATTAGCCTATATCTCTCTGGTTATAATTATGGCTACTTTTACAGGGATGATGTTTGGACATTTTTTTTCTTAGTAATAAATTTTAATGGGAGGTAAAAATGAAAATTCAAATTTTAGGAACAGGCTGCCCGGGATGCAGGCAAACTGAGGAAAATGCTATGAAAGCGGCAATGAGTTTAGGAATTGGAACCGATATTGAAAAAGTTACAGATATTAGTAAGATCATAGAATTAGGAGTGATGACAACTCCGGCTCTGGCAGTAGATGGCGAGATAAAATTTTCAGGAGAGGTCCCTTCAGTCGAAGAAATAAAAGAAATATTGAAATAATTGATTCACGGAAAATTAAAAAATATTAATTAAAAGCAAACAAGGATGGAGACTAAAAAATTACTTGAGATCGGCATGGAATTTCACGGGCACAAGTGTCCGGCAATGCCATTGGGTATAAGAGCTGGTTTATCGGCAATGAAAAAATTGGGAGTAAATCACGCAAGCAATAAAGAATTATTTTGATTTACTGGCTATATTGAGATATTTTTAAAATATGAAAAAATTAGAAGATCTAACAAAAATTTTAAAGGCGCTGTCTGATAATGGAAGGATTAGAATTCTTTTCTCACTAAGGGAAAGAAAAGATCTGTGTGTATGTGAACTAAGGGAGTTGATAGGCCTGTCTCAGCCTACGATATCAAGTCATCTAAAAATATTGGAAAATGCGGGCCTTATAATCTACCGGAAGGATGGACGCTGGGTTGATTACAGAATAAATACTGATCTGGATGAAGGCACGGGTAAATTATTGGAGCAGGTCTTTTCAATATTAGAAAATGTTGGAGAAATAAAGAAGGACCTGAAAAAAGTACGCCGGATCGACCGGAAGATTATATGCAAAAATTAGCCTCAGTCCTTAATATCATATAAAAACTTTAAGTAAAAAACACTTTTAACTTCCTTTACACTAAAATTAATTTGTTTTAGATAGTCTAAATTTATAAATAAGGGGAATTACGCTTACCCCGTGGTGAGGCCCAAAAAGGCCAAATTCATGCTGGATATGGACTATATCAGGGCTAATCTCTAAAATTGCCTGAAATATCTTCTGGGATAAATCCGGGTCCTGCTTTTTGTAAGAAAGGTAAACTCTTTCCCCTTTGGCCCCTGTCTCGCTGATTATATAGACCAGGTTACCCAACTTTTCTAATTCTATTATTAGATAACTGCTGTAGGTTGCGATTCCACAATCGATTGGAGGATAAGTAGTTACAAACCCTATTCTCATTTTTTAGCACGTCCATCCAGATAAAATAA
>CBDUUS010000311.1:0-2138 GCA_965370465.1 uncultured bacterium
GGCTGTCCGTCTTGCAATACAGGCCAGTACGGCCGGGGCTTATCTTACCTATGCTGACCTCGGGTATCTTCTGGGCATCCACGCAGAGGCCATTTCAAGGCTCGTAAAGGCCAGTCCGGCCGTTGTGGTCCCCTTAAGAGGGAATTCTTGCGATATAGGGCAGGGCATTACACATAGAAGGAAAATAATAAGCCTTTATCTTGAGATGCACACCGAAACTGAAATAGTATCAAGAACCGGCCACTCCTATGAGTCTGTAGAAAACTATATAAATGAATTTGCCAATATATATGTTCTCTGCAGCCGGGGCATGCCCCTTCCGCTTATACGCAGGGTTACCGGCAGAAGCACAAGGCTCGTAAGCGCCTACATGGAGCTTATCGATCAGTACTCGGGACCGGAGTATGCTTTCAGGTTTTCTCATCTTAAACAAATATTTAAGATGCATGATTTAAAAAAAAACAAACAATAGAAAAAAAGTATATGAAAAAAAATGATCTTTACCGCCCGCTTCTGGAAAGAACGCTTGAAAACTACCAATTGCAGTATCTGGCAAGAAAGTATGACTTTGGGAGGCAGTCGCTGGTTTCCAAACTTATGGTTGAAAGGATCAACAGTGCCATGGACGAGGCAGAAGCTTCTATGTGTATATCCCGGGTAAAACCCTTTTGCCTTTATCTTAGAATTCTTGGCAGAAAAGCCATACTCCCCCTTTTTAGCCCTCATTACCTGAAGCCCTTATTTGAAGGGAAAAATTTAAATATAACCAGATCAAGGGTTATAGAGGAGCTTTTAAAAATATATGCCAGGTCTTTTCCCAAAAAAGACATAAATAATTTTTTATCTATTATCAACCCCCTGCCAAGGGCTGCCAAAAAAAGTTTAACGGAATTTAAAGAAAACCTGGCAAAAAAAGTCCCGGGCTGGGGCAGCATAGATAATCAAAAATGGGCCCGTCTTATTGAAAGCACAAATGTGTCTTCTCCTCTAAATAGGCTAGATACTATAGATTCATATGCTCCGGAAAAAGTCCTGCAAGAACTTTCCCGGTTTATAGAAAAAGAGGTAGGATTTGGAAATATACTGGCAAGGCAGCTGGTAGAAGACATCGTCACCATAAGGGCTGCAGTATGCCCCAGGACATGCCAGCTCAAATCAGGTGAGATGCCGATGCTTGTCACTCATGTATCAGCCAAACTATCAGAAGATACCGATACACGCTACAGAAAACTCTCTCCTGTAATTATCACAGTTTTTACCAAAGAGGAAATGAATGCCTCCCCGGCCTCAATGGATGAATCTCTTGAGGCCTTTTCCAAACGCATATTAAGGGTATGTTTTGAGGCCTACAAACAAAATGGACTGCTAACACTACAAGAGATGCAGTGGATATTTATGGCAAATGCTACAAAGATATCAGAGATTATCAGAAGCGCGGAATACAAGCACAATATAATAATTCCAACTCCCGGCACAATTCTTGATGCAGGAAAATCTATTACCCACAAAGATATCATTGTAAAGCTACATCTCCAGGGCCATAATGTAGGTGATATATCAAGGATTACTTACCACTCTCCAAGATCTATTGACAGCTATATAGGAACATTTGAGGCGGTGCTAATACTCTATCTTTACAGGATGCCGGTTCGCCTTATGAGCCGCATTCTTGGCAAAGGCATAAGTTTAATACAGGAGCATTTAAGACTGATAGATGATGTATACTCTGATGTTAATGCTATAAAAAAAGACTTAATAAAGAAAGGAGTGAAGTTTTAAACCATTAAATATAAGTTATCCATTCTCCTCTATATAATGGTTTAGAAAACAACCATGTTCTTACAAATAAATTCCCATGGAAAATATAAATATATTCGAATAGTGCACAATTACAGAGAAGGGAAGAAATGTAAGCACAAACCGATAATGCACCTGGGACCCTATGAGGAGAAACGTTATGAAAGGATAAAAAAACAGTTAAAAGATTGGAAGCCTATGGGTAGAGCAGATACAATAATAAAAGAAATGAAAACAGAGATAGCAAATGTCAAAAAGCATGCAAGACCATTTACAAAAAGCCTGAATCACAGATACAAATAAACATAGGGGTAATATATGGGACTATCAAAACAATACCG
>CBDUUS010000312.1:0-2117 GCA_965370465.1 uncultured bacterium
ATCGAGTCATTTAGAAAGTTATTGTGAATCAATAAAGTACACGAAAATCTCCATATGAATCCCTGGACAGTATATCTAAATTTCCAATTCCTACCTTTTGTTCTGATATAGCTCTTTCAGACGCCTCTGTAAATTGCTGAAAGCACACCATTATATATGCCGGCACCGGTAATGGGATTTGTAAGTCCAGCTGCATCGCCCGCAAGAATAAAACTTCCCGATACTGTCCCACAAGCATCCCTGATGAAGATATGGGTCCGTTAAACAATCTACCTATTGCCACAGGTACATATTCAGCGCATCTTACAGGATTATCTATTTCCGTTTTCCTGTCGATAAGGCTGGTGTCTGTTCCCTCTTCTGCAAGATAGAGAGCCAGACCTGGCTCCTGCAGGACCAGTGCTTATTATAAGGACATCACATTTTAGAATCATTTTAGTGATTTATTCTTTTTCAATAAGTTCCTTCATTTCCTTTAGGAGAGGCTGTCTTTTCTTTCCTGCATTTTTGATCATCTTCCAAAATGATTTGCTTGTCTGAAACACTAAATAATTTATTGGTGTTTATCCCTGCTTTGCTATTGTTTAAATACCTGATCCTTAAAGCGCATATATTCTTCGTAGTAATTATCAACATAAACACTTATAAAACCAGTTTCACTTATTAATGGAATAAGATCAGATTTAAAATCATTTTTATGCCTGGTGACAAGTTTCTTTACTTTTAAATCAAGCAGTTCTTCTACCTGGTTCATATTCACATTTTTACCCAGCATCACAGAAAGCCTTTTTAAGTCTGGTCTTACTGCCTTTTTAATAAACCATAGCAGATCAAAATAATCTCTACCTTTTATAGTTTTAGTATCGTCGGTTCCAGTAAGCCTATTTCGTGTCATTATAGCATGTATCTTTCCTGACATTAAAGATGGCAGATCATAGTGCCTGGCAACAAAATTAAATCCATAAATAGATTTTGAAGTTATCTGCACACCAAAATTTTTTGAAGGATTCTTTGAAAAATCTAATTTTATATATAGCAGATCGCTTTCCTGCAGACTGGCCAGGCCCAATGCATGCAGTACCGGAAATTTCAGTAATATTTGTTCCCCTCTCTGTTTTAAAGCAAGATTAACCTTTTTGTACTGCAGCTGCTTCTTAAAATATATTTCGATATCCCTCATTAGACTGCTGGAATCAAAATATTCCAGGTAATCAAAATCCAGATCTTCAGATAATCTTGGTAGACCAAAAAAATGTCTCAAACATGTCCCCCCGGTAAAAATAAGATTTTTACTATATTTCTTGTTAATATAAATATAGTAAAGGACATATACCTGTAAATATTCTTTCAATACATTACGAATATAAATATCAGAAAATCCCCTTGCTCTTTCATCAACTAATATTTTCCCCAATTCTTTGTTTATCATTGCCCTGCCTCATATTTTGGTAATGATCTCAGAAAGGTTATTGAACTTCTTTATTTTTGTAATTTCACAATAAGATTTAAACTCTTTAAAATCTTTTTTTGTAAATATATCCATGTTCAACCTGAATGACTCCAACACTTTCAAATCTATCTCTCTGGACCTTAATAATTTTAAATATAACCAGTCAAAAAGAGCTTTTGATTTTGTAGCTTCCTTTATTAAGAATCCATTTTTATCAAGGATTTTAAATCCCGTAAATAGGTCCTCTTTAACATTCCTGTATATAAAATATCCCATATCATTCTTATAGGATCTACCAGACTTACTTGTTATTGATGTCACCGCAAAAACAGATTCTGACAATATGCTGTATTTTTGCAATACATATTCAAGGCTAAGATAAGATGGTATTCTCAACTTATTTGCAATAAATTCAAGATAACTTTTTTTGTCTTGAATTCTTTCATAATAAATTGATGTAACATAAAAACCCTTTTTGAATTGTATTAGTATACCATTTCTTATCCACCTGTTTACATTCTCCGAAAGGCTGTTTGGTTTTATATCTATGTATTGAGAAATGGTGTCTTTATTAAAATAACTTAAGTTTTCTAAATTTTTTATTTTATCAACTTGTTTCATAATTAATATGTATTATATATTAATTGTGAAATTAGTCAACAATTTG
>CBDUUS010000313.1:0-2095 GCA_965370465.1 uncultured bacterium
GAGAATAAATATAATAGTAATCATTATATTTCTTAGATGTCAGCAAGCTGGTGGGGTATTCTCTTAAATCCAGTATCTGGTTATCACTTCCATCAAAATTAATTATTCCGCCATCCATAAATTTATAGAAATTAAGAGAAAAGCACTTTATATCTCCATAATCATAGCTGAAAAGATTATGTTTGCTTAGATGATAGAGTATTTTGTAGTTTTCATCAGCTAAACCGTTTGAACCGCCATTTTCTGTTTCATTGTCTGTTTCTTTTAATGTCTCCTCTTCTTCTGCTATTTCCTTATTATCAGTTTCCTGTGTTCCTACTGGTTCTTTTCTGCATCCGCCTGCAGAAAATATTAATGTGATAGCCAATATAGCAACTGTTGTAATAAATATTATTCTTCTAATGATGACTGCTCCTTCTGCCGCTTGATAATTAATATATAATTTATATAACTACATTATATATACTTTTCTAATTAAAATAAACAATAATTGTTTAATAATAAATATATTTTTAATTATATATTTCGGAAGACTCAATAAAAACGTAAAGGTACTTAAGATTTTAAGTAAGACATATGCTTTTATTATATAAACATCATATATATAATATACAAGTCTGCACCTCTCCGGGTAAAGGTATTGTAAATATTCCAGGGAGCGTAGGTGTTCTCCAGGAGCAGGGATATCAGGACTTGATTGCAGTGGAAATCGATTATCTTCATCCAGAATTCGGTGATGATACAGATAAAGCAGTGAGTGAGGGTATTGACTATTTAAATACGTTGAAGAAGTGATCTGTAATAAAGCACAGGTTTCATATTAATAAAATTTAAATTTAAATGTGGGGATAAGTCATATCTTATTGATTTAAATTATGATAAAAGAAAAGGACAGTTTTAAGGATTATTTACTGGAGTTTCCAAATTATCTATCAATATTTATCTTTCCATTATATTTTCTAACATTGAGTCCAATCTTGTTGGATATTAGCAAATCTACAGGAATAGAGACAGGTGATCTTAATCTAATATTTACATTCTTTACGATAGGAAGTGTGATGGGACAGCTTACCTCGATTTTGTACAATAAAAAGTTTAAGTCCCTTACAATCATAATAGCGGGTTTTATAATATTAATACCTGTCACAATGATCTTGAGCCTGACCAAAGAGCTATATGCTTTTTATATTCTGTATTTGATCAGCGGATATCTCCTCGGAGTAATATGGCTGCAGGCTAATCAGAATATATCAAGAAGCAGAATTAAAAATAAAGACAGATTGACAACTATTGCACTGAGCTTCTATCCTATTGGAGCCCTGATATCACCGTATATTTCTTTCTCTCTCGTGGCCAGGGGGCTTGATTGGAGATATATTTATTATTTATTGATTTTATTAATTCTCGTAATACTGTCTTTGTATCTGTCAATAACAAAGAAGATTAAATATTTGGTTCTGGAGCCTGAAAAAAAGATATCCCTAAAGGTGGTATTTTCGCAGAAGAGTAAGAATATTCTATTCATACTGACAGCGGTAATGCTTCTATTCTATACAATGTCTGAGACTGTGATCGCTACCTGGGCACCTACATTCTTCAGGAGTGAAAGGCTCTTTAATGTGGGCGAAGCTGTATTCCTGATATCTCTATTCTGGGCCGGCCTACTGGCAGGAAGAGTTATTACCGGGATCCTGGCAGGCAGAATAAAAACAAGCTACCTTATTCTTATGCTATCTCTCTTATCTCTTATAGCAATTATTATTATGTATTTTTCTCAAAGTAAAAATTCAAATCTTGTAATAATGGTCATTGTCGGACTCGGGTATTCATCGATTTTCCCATTGCTTGTATCTTCTGGGAGCACCATATATAAATCAGGTAGCGGAATATTACTTACCATACTTTTTGCAACAGCAAACCTGGGAATAGCAGTTGCTCCTTATTTGACCAGGTTTTTATCAGGATTTGGAATGCTGGCTTCCATATCATTAGCGCCAATACTGATGATAGTCTTAGTTATGCTGGTTATCTCTTCGATTATATATTCTGGAAGGCTCAATAAAAAACATCATTTTGGTCACTAAAGATATAAAGC
>CBDUUS010000314.1:0-2087 GCA_965370465.1 uncultured bacterium
TAGTAAAAGAAATTATAGCAATGAGTGTCAATAAGAATAGTTTATCCAAAATGGATAAAGAAAATTTCTTAAATGATATTGCCGGCGGAGTAGTTGACCGGATAAGAGAAACTATAAAGGGGAGAGCTTTTAAGAGACCAATGCAGCAGCAATAGATAGTTAAAAAACTGCAGGTTAATCGGTGTAACTGTAATAGATTATATAAGCGGGGGGAAAAGTGATAATAAAAGACAATATAAAAGAAATTGTCTCTGCTGAAATTGGCAGCAGGGCCACTGCACTTGCTGATATCAATATTATAAATATAACCCAAAAAATAGAGGAGTCCTTTTTAAATAAATACGGGATCGATATTGGCAAAATGCTTGGAAACAAATCCTATAAAATCAATACTGCCGGAGAGCTAAAATTTGCAATTGATGATGCACTGGAACTTAACTCTGGTATTAGAGGGATGAAGACTTATCTCAGAGACAATTACAGAATAGAGATGAAATTAAGCGATAAGGAAATTCTATTTAAACATCCCCAGGATATCGAGTATACCAGTGGCAATATACTGGGTAAAGAATATAGCGGTGCATGTATTTATAGATCTTTTTTAGAAAAAAGGGGCAAGGATAATACAGGGGAAAAAAGATTAGTGATAAAATCCAGACCCGTTTCTATGGAAAGGTAGGGGTACTTGCCGGCAGAAGATCCAAAAGTAAAAAATATTATCGACGGAGCTATAGGTAAATTATTTGAAGAAATAAAACATGGCAAGAGCAATCGCCTGAAAGACTATCTTAAATTCATATCCAATTTCTATCCGTATAGCCTTAATAATACCATGCTTATCTATGCTCAGATGGAAGAGGCGACCCATGTTGCAGGTTTTGATAAATGGAAGGAAATGGGATACAGGATCAAAAAGGGAAGCAAGGCCATTAAAATACTTGCCCCACAAAAATATAAATTTATGGTTGTAGATGGCAGGAGAGTATTTTACAGACAGATGACAAAAGAGCAAAAGGAAAGAACAGGAGAGCATGTAAGCGGTCTTAACTTTTATCCTGTTGCAGTTTTTGATATCAGCCAGTGCGGAAATAGAGGCAAGGAGGGTGAGAAGTATTATATTTCTTTAGGGGATAGCCATAAGAGTAAATACTTAAGTTTAAAAAGGATAATAAAAAAAAGTGGAATAGAGGTAAGAGAATGTGATACAGGTCCGGCTGAAGGCATATCCTTTGGTGGATTGATACATATAAAAAAGGATAATGATTACAATAACAGGCTCCTTATATTAATTCATGAATATGCTCATGAGATACTTCATAAGGGCAGTGAAAATAAATCCCTATCCCGGGGATTTAAGGAATGCCAGGCAGAAGCAACAAGTTTTGTAGTGGGCAAGTATCTCGGGATCGACAATCCCTTTTCCAGTGACTATATCCTTAACTGGGGAGGCACAAAGGATCAGTTAAAAGAAAACCTTAGCAGAGTTCTTGAAGCAACAAATAAGATTATAAAAAATATTGAAAGGGAGAAAAGCAAAGAAAGAATAAGGGACGCTCTTAAAAAAAGTACAAAAATTGTGGCCGGCAGATATATAAAAGAATATGGGGGAAGGTAAAGATGACCATTAAAAAAAGCACAATATTTTTTGTATTTGGCCTTACTCTTCTACTTATTTTTGTCCCCGGTTTCGTAATGCTTGTAAGAGACCTTGTCGGTGTTAAATTTATCTTTCCGCTGCTCGGAGAAAAATATTTTACCGCTACTTTTTTATCTACAGGTACTTACAGAAGTTTTTACTCTTTTAAGATACCGGATCCGCCAGGAGTTGCGGGCTGGGCAGTTATCGGGGCGTATCTGGTCCTGGCCGTTTTTAGGATATTTGACTTTCTAAGAGAGAATAGTTCCACATATAGCCAGAGTGATAAATACGGCTCCCATGGCACAAGCCGCTTTCAGAGGACAGGGGAGATTAAAAATAATTTTTATAATATTAAGCCGGGCTGGTTTCTGGGCTCAGTTAGTCCAAACCAGAGCTACAGCCCTGGTATGGAGGCAGCATATCTGCCAGTAGGGGGAAAGCTGAATAT
>CBDUUS010000315.1:0-2084 GCA_965370465.1 uncultured bacterium
AGGATTATTTATTTTGACATCTGTAAATTCATACAATATAATACCTCAATTAAATATTATAAACTATTTTATAATTCCAGTATTTATAATGGCAATATAGTAATATTCGAGTTATTAGGGTAGGAGCATCCATGAAAGAATACCGTTTGACCAAAGAGGGATATAATAGGCTGATAGAGGAGAAAGAAGATCTTGTCAGCAATAAAAGAAAAGAGATAGCAGGAAGGCTGAAAGATGCCAAAGATAATGCTGGAGATCTTTCAGAGAACACTGAATATGAATATGCAAAAAATGAACAAGCATTTACAGAGGGCAGAATAGAACAAATAACTGAGATTCTAAATAAACATGTTATCATCGATGGGAATGGACATAAAGATATTATTGATCTTGGTTCCACTATAGAGGTAAATGATCTTGAATCAAATGAAAAGAGAAAATATATGCTTGTGAGTTCTGTTGAATCTGATCCTGAGAATAATAAGATATCAGACGAGTCTCCAATGGGAAGGGCTCTGCTTGGTAAAAAAACAGGAGAAGAAATACAGGTTAAGACCCCGCAGGCCATTATCAGGCTCAAGATACTTAAGATAAGCTAAGATCTGCCTGCATTTGCTGGTATTTTTCTTTCCCGGGATATAGGATTATAATAATGGTATATTTGTCGCTTTTTCATTTTATCAAGAAGCAGGACTGGTTTTGTCAATAAAATAATTAAGGATAATCTTAGAATATGAAAGATAATAATATTAAAAATAGCAATGGCGCGGACATGAAGGTTATAAAGGAATGTGAGTATCTGCTTGAGATAGAAGAACCTCTTGCCGATGCCCTGAAGATGAAACTTGAGAAAGTAAAGGCCTTAAAAAAAAGCGGCAAGATATTATACAGGACAGGGTTTGATAAAAATATTGATATTTCAGAGATAAGAGAAAGGTATTCCGACCTCGCTTCAGGTGAAAAGACTGAAGAGACATTCAGGGCTGCGGGCAGGCTAATGGTATTTAGAAGACATGGGAAAGCGACTTTTTGCGATATTCAGGATTCTACCGGGAAGATCCAGCTTTTTTTGAGCCAGAATAGCATAGGAGAGGAGAAATACAATGAATTCACAGGCGATCTTGATGCCGGAGATTGGATAGGAGTCGAGGGCAGTGTTTTTATTACAAGAACCGGAGAACTATCTATAGGAGTTAAAAACTTTCAGCTGCTCAGCAAATCAGTAAGAATACTTCCGGAGAAATGGCATGGCCTTAAAGATAAAGAACTCCGATACAGACAGAGATACCTGGATTTTATGGTGAATCCGGATGTAAAAAAAGTCTTTATCACCAGGATCAAAGCTATAAATGCCCTGAGGAAATTTTTAAATGATAGAGGTTATCTGGAAGTCGAGACTCCAATGCTTCAGTCAGTACCGGGAGGTGCCGCGGCCCGTCCCTTTATTACGCATCATAATGCCCTGGATATAGATCTTTATCTAAGAATAGCTCCGGAATTATATTTGAAAAGGCTCGTGATCGGAGGTTTTGAAAAGGTATATGAGGTCAATAGAAATTTCAGGAATGAGGGTATCTCATATAAGCATAATCCAGAATTTACCATGGTCGAGTTTTATCAGGCTTTTTACGATTATAATAGCCTTATGGATCTTACGGAAGAGATGATAAAATATATTTCAATGGAAGCTGCAGGCAGATTGGATTTAAAATACAGGGGCCATGATATAGATCTTAATGGAAAATGGCAAAAGTTTACGATGATTGGATCAATAAGCCATTTTGGGAAAATAGATGTAGATTTCAGCACAGACAGGAAAGAACTCGAAGCTATATGCCATAAGCTTAATATAAAGGTGGAAAAGGAGTCCGGAAAAGGTAAGATGATCAATGAAATATTTGAAACAGTAGTGGAGCCAAAGCTTATACAGCCTACCTTTATAAAGGATTACCCCGTAGAGATATCACCGCTTGCAAAGAGGCATTCGGACAATGAAGAGCTCACTGAAAGATTTGAGCTGTTTATCGGAGGAGAAGAAATGGCCAATGCTTTTTCCGAGCTTATAGATCCGGGCGACCAGCTGC
>CBDUUS010000316.1:0-2078 GCA_965370465.1 uncultured bacterium
ACAAACAGATGATGAACAATGATTTTTTCACAGTATTCTTCAATGCCTCTCCGTGGCTGCCCTCAACGAACAGCGACATGCTGACTGCACTGGGAATCCTGAACAACAATGTAGCTATTGCAAAGGCAATATAATAATAAGCTGCCTGCTCAGCACCAAGCACGTTCAGCACCAGGATAGGCAGTATCACATTAGGAGCCGTCATGAACAGACCGGCCAGATAATTTCCGGCAGAAAAATGGAATGCCTCATTCAGGAACTTCTTATCTATCACAAGAGCTGGCCTGATCCCGGACCTCATAAGCAGGATAACCGCACTCATAAGTGCAAGCATGAATGAGATACCCACAGCACCAAATATCCCTACTGCACCCAGCAGTACAAGCGGGGCCAGGAACAGTATTCTTGAACCAACCACAATGCTCTGTATAAATTGGAATACTGCCTTTCTGACGCCTACAAAGGAAATGCACGTCAAAGAAGTTCCGGAACCTGCAGCAAGGAATATCAGGTAAAGCACTGCATTAAGAGGTGTTCTCAGCACATGGAGCTCAGGTGAGATTACATCCACACCTGCTATAAATACCACACCAAAGACCACCGCAAAAAATGTGGAAATAATAGCGGACGTGCTGAAAATCCTGCTCTTATCGTTTCCTGGGAAAAAGCGGATAATAGAAATGTCCAGCCCGAACCTGGACAGCAGCACAATAAATGCCATCGAGGAGATAAGGGCAGTTGCAATACCCACATCCTCTGCAGAATAGAGTTTTGCTGATATCATCCAGAAAATAAAGCCAAATCCGGCACTTGAGGCGGATGTGAGCATAATGAACACTGAATTCTTAAATAATGGATCATGCAGGTGATAAAGAAGTCCGGATATTTTTTTAGAAATCAAATTGCACATTTTCCGGGTCATTTTTGATTTATGATGATTGTAGTTTATTTAAATATTGTTTTGTTTTCTTTTTTGCAGATGACAGCAACACAACTGTTTAAAATGTATATTTTTTAGTTTTATTTAGTTAATTCAGACACGGATTTATGCAGATCAACACTAATATTTTACGCTCTCGTTACTGGTTAAATGCCAAAAGTTTAGTAACGGATTTTATAGTTCAATGAATTACTCCCAAGGAGAGCAAAATTCAATCATTTCTATAAATACTGGATATTGCCACAGCTTGACACCAATCTGCTATCATTTTCTCATTTTGGATCAGTGCAATCTAATGGTCCCGGGAGAGGAGCGGCCATGGCTGAAAAATCTTTAATTTTGATTATACTGCGCTGCCAAGTACACAAAGTTGAACTACTACTGCCTTTGCGAACTTTGCGCCCCCGGTGGCATCCCTTGATACTGCATCATTATCATAGAATTTAACATATGGCTAAAATATAATTATACTGGAAAAATAATTTCGTGTTATTGCGACATAAATAAAAAGAGATATATACTATAAAAAATAATCACATTAAATATTCGAGGATTTAATCGTGGGAAATAGGACAGACAATAACAGATTAATCTTTAGAACCATGATATTATGGTTTGCAATTTTTGTGTTAGCCAGCTTTGCATGTAGTACTAATACACTGGATGACTCTATTACCATGACTGTTATACCTGAGGTTCCCAGGGAAAATACCCCCATCATTGTGACCTATTCCCTGAATAACCCCGGTTCTGAAACATCCGACACCCAGTACCAGTTCTATGCCAATGGCCAGGTTGTAATGAGTGGCAGTACAGTTCTGGAGCCAAGTACCAGCAAGCAGTTCCAGTATACATATCTAAACCCGCTCGAACTGGGCGACCAAGTGACTTTTATGGTCAAGACCCAGTCGGATGATGGGAATCACGATAAGATTATCTCGCTGCCGGCATATCCACCACAGGTATGGAGCAGTTTTGTATCATTTGCCACATTTTCAACTTCTGTGATGAGCTCCACCAGCGTGATCAGCTCCATGGGATTCTATGATGACTCCTTCAGCACCAGTGATTCAATGAACGTAGGATTAGTGTTCAGTATTGTGTTGATCATCCTTCTAATCTATCTTGAATTGACCGA
>CBDUUS010000317.1:0-2073 GCA_965370465.1 uncultured bacterium
CGTATGGGAAATCCGACAATTGTAGTTATTACAGACCGTAATGATCTTGATGATCAACTATTTGATACATTTGCAAGCAGCAAACAGTTGTTAAGGCAGGAACCAATACAGGCAAACAATCGCATACATTTGAAAAAACTTTTAAAAACGGCGGGTGGCGGTATTGTTTTTACCACTATTCAAAAGTTTTCACCACAAGATTTAAACGAAAATTTTGAGCTGCTTTCAGAGAGGAAAAATATTGTCGTTATTGCAGACGAAGCACATCGCAGTCAATACGGCTTTGGCGCAAAAACTTTGATGAAAAACGGTGAGGCATTTACTAAGTATGGCTTTGCGAAATATTTAAGGGATGCCTTACCAAGTGCTTCTTTTGTCGGTTTTACCGGAACGCCGATTGAAAAAGAAGACGCTTCTACGCCAGCGGTTTTTGGTAATTATATAGACGTTTACGACATTTATCAAGGAGATACTGTCAAATGTTGTGGATGAGCAGTTACATATCCTCCAACAATTCACTATGCAGCCACCTCCTCTTCTATCTCTCCATCAACAAATTTCTTATTCTCCAATACTTTTAAAATCAGTTTATGACCCTTTAGTCTTATCCAGTTTTTAGAAGCTTCCTGTGCAAGCTTAAAAACCATGGTTAGTGTTGCAACGCGGGAGCCACACCCCTTTGTCTTTTTAGTTCTCAGTCTGACAGTAGCAAAGGTTGATTCAATTGGATTAGTAGTTCTAATATGTGTCCAGTGGGCAGCTGGGAAATCGTAAAATGTAAATAAATCCTCCTTATCCTTTGTAAGGCATTCTACAGCTTTTGGATACTTATCAGAAAATGTATTTACAAAATGATCATAGGCTTTAAATGCTTCTTCCTTAGTAGGAGCCATATACATATCGCCTATCATTTGTTTTGCCTTCGGCTGCATGCTTTTGGGTAGCTTATCTAAGATATTGGCAGTTTTATGTACCCAACATCTCTGCCTTTTAGTTTCAGGAAATACTTCATCTAAAGCTGCCCAGAACCCCAGGGCACCATCTCCTATGGAAAGCCTGGGACCAATGGCCAGTCCTTTTGCCTTAAGATCAAGAAGCAACTCCCTCCAGCTAATTTTACTCTCCCTATAGCCATCTGAAACTGCCAGTAGCTCCTTGTTACCGTGCTCATCAGCTGCCATAATCACCAATATACAGGACCTACTGTCATCAAGTCGTACATTAAAGTAAATGCCGTCTACCCAGAAATATACGTAAGTTTTATCTGATAGATCCCTATTTCTCCACTGGTGGTAATCTTTCTCCCAGACCTTTTTTAGTCTTACTATATTTGTAGCAGAGAGCCCGCTGGCTCCCTCTCCCAGGATGCCGGCCAGTGCAGTAGTAAAATCATTTGTTGATATTCCTTTAAGGTAGAGTACCGGTATGAGATTATCTATGCTTGGGATCCTTCTTAGATATCTGGGAAGTATATTACTTGAAAAACGCTTCCTGCTATCCAGTTTGCGGTCATCTACTCTGGGCTGGGTTATGGCTATTGGACCTATACCTGTTACTATGTCCCTCTTTTGCATATAACCGTTTTTTACTACAGCTCTTTTTCCGTGCCGGTCTTTAAAGTTAGAATGTTTTTGTGTATATTCTTCTACTTCATTTTCTAGTGCTAACTGCAGCATCCTCTGTGCCCCTCCTCTTGCAATTTGTTCCAGTACTGACCATGCTTCCTCTGGTTCCTCTTTTACATATTCTATTTTTCTTGTACACTTACTCATAGAGCATATTCTCCTTTCTATTATCTTTTTGCTATTGATAATATTTTACAGGAGGATATGCTCCTTTGCTACTCCAATCCACAACTTTTGATTATATCTCTCTTTTTTCAGCCTTCCTCGTGTAACGTTACTATAGTGGCCATAATAACGGACGGTCTGTCCTCCCCTGTCCGGTATATGACAGACAAGGGCTGCCATCCATTCAAGACAGCTGAACTCTTTTATATCCTTTCCGTGTTTAGACTGGTAGGTGACCTTTGCCTGGTCCGGAAAATATTTCATCCGCTCCTGTGAAAAAGAC
>CBDUUS010000318.1:0-2067 GCA_965370465.1 uncultured bacterium
GCATGGAGACTACTTTAAAGCAGATGGACACATAGAACGGGGGAAGAAGACCCTTGTGGCTGCTCTGGGCCATAACAAGGACCACCGGCAGGACTTAAAACAACTGTTATGGATTCTCACAGTAAGTGAAGATGGAGCGGTGCCGGTGCATTTTAAAGTGACCGATGGCAATATCCAGGATATCACAACCCATATCGAGACATGGGAGGTTTTGCACCGTCTTGTAGGAAGCCCCGAGTTTTTATATATTGCCGATTCCAAGCTATGCAGCAGAGTTAGCTTAAATCATATCCATGGAGCTGGCGGGAGGTTCATAACTGTTTTACCCCGGAGCCGGAAAGAAGACGGCCTGTTTAAGAAATGGCTCCTGACCCATAGTCCCCGCTGGCAGGAAATAATCCGTTATCCGCATCCGAGGTTAAAAGATGGTCCCCCGGATATTATCTTAGGCCTGGAATCTCCTATCCCTGACGCTGATGGCTACCGGTTGATCTGGTTTCATAGTACCCACAAAAGGCAAAGAGATGCCAGTAGCCGCCAGGACAGGATAGCTAGAGCATTTAAAGAACTCGATAAACTGAAAGCAAAGATAGAGGGTCCCCGCTCCCGATACAGGATCTTTAAGGGAGTTGAGCTGGCAGTAGAAATGATCCTTTCAGAGACTGGCGCAAAGCCATGGATCTGCTATAAGATCCATCCGTGGCAGAAGGAGACCTATTGCCAGGAAAAAAGAGGACGTCCTGGAAAAGATACGCGCTGGCGGCGCAGGGTTAAGCTTCTGTTTCGCCTTAGCTGGGAGCCAGTAGAAGAAGAAATACAAAAAGCTGCAGCTCTTGACGGTATTTTTCCATTACTGACAAACTGTTGCAATCTATCAATTATAGATGTTTTGACCCCCTACAAATCCAAGCAGCCTCTTTTGGAGAAACGTCATGATTTATTTAAAAACACACTGGAAGTCACACCGGTTTTCTTAAAAAGTATCAGCAGGCTTGAAGCCTTTCTGTTTTTAAGCTATGTGGCTATAACAGTTCATGCACTGATTGAGCGGAGCCTGCGCAAAGCGATGGAAGAGGACAAACTTGAAGTGCTGGCGCTTTACCCTGAAGGCAGAGATTGCCGGGCTCCCACTACGGCTCGCCTTATAGAGGTTTTTAGTAATCTGCAAAGGCATATCCTTTCAAAGAAAGGCGAAGCAGTTCAGCAATTTGACCCGGAGCTAAGCACGCTCCAAAAGCAGATACTGGATCTTCTTCATTTGCCGGAGGACCTGTTTTGGGCTGGTTTTTAATTAATTGCTGGAGCTGCCGCTAAAAATGGGGGGAGAAATCGTTCTCGAGACATGCGGAAAGAGGGTTATAGAATGGACAATACCAGAAAAAGCAAAAAGCTCAAAGCAAAAATACCAGATAACACAAAAGGGTATCGTATTTATTAACCTATTGAAGCAAAATAAATGACATTTTATAAAATGTTTTATGGATCGCCAGTCTATAAACAGTCAGAAGTAGGCATAGCTCTTCTATATTCATATCTTAGATCATGGATCCAGAGAGCCATTTCCATAAGGGCTTAAATATAATTCTTTTCCCGCGGATTATTTCTTCGGTTTCCATATCCCATGTTATAATCAGTAAATTATTACAATCCAAATCCTGGCTTGCCTCAATAAGCGCCCTGGTTTCTCTTTCTTTTGTCTTTACTTCTTCTATTCTATAACAAACCTGGATCAACTGCTCAATATTGATTCCCTTTTTTAATAGAAAGTCAACTTCCTTATTATTCCTTGTCTTATAGGAAAAAACATCTCTGTTTGGCTCATGCCCCCTTCTTAGAATTTCAACAAATACTAAATTTTCCATTGTACTGCCAAAATCCTGTGAAAATCGGGATGGGGCGATCGAGCAAAGACCATTATCAACAAGATAAACTTTTTTAGGTGTTTTTATCTGTTCTTTTATCTTGAAAGAAAATCTATTTAAAATAAAGGTTTTCAGGGAGAGATTAAAATCGACAATACTGAAATACTTTTTGCACCTGTATGGTTTATTTGATTTAAGAAAAATG
>CBDUUS010000319.1:0-2066 GCA_965370465.1 uncultured bacterium
AAGAGGGGCATTAAGAACTAAATAAAGGAGGTTTAAAAGATGTCTACTCAACAAAGATTAAAAGTAGCATTCATAGCAGGGTTTATGGAGGGATTTTCTGAGGAAAAACTGGAGCTTTTTACCGAATATCAGAAAGAAATGGAAAAACTATCCAAAAGGATGGATTTTGAGCTGATAAACTATAAGGAGATCATCAAAGAGGTTCCTCAGGCTATTGCTATAAGGGAAGATATGGATGCAAAAGAAGTCGATTTTGTGCTTTTATTTCACCCTTCCTATATTCTGGGTACGCTGGTGTATGAGATTCTAAAAACCAGGGCAAATATAGGACTGTGGGCAATAGAAGAATTGCGGGAAGAGGGTCCGATGCCTCTGGCAGCCATGGTCAGTTTGGAGCAAAATATCAGCATGGCAGCTCATAATTTTTTGGGAAAATCTAAAAAGGTCAAGTGGTTCTTTGGCGATATTGATGGAAAATATTTTAAGAACCGGTTTGAAATAACCATAAAGGTCCTTTCGGCTATAAAGGCTCTGCGCAATGCAAGGGTGGCCCAGATCGGGAAACTGGCAGATGGACATATAAATCATATGGTAAATGAGCGTGAAATATATAAGAATCTGGGAGTCGATGTGCTGCGGGATTATGAGGTCGAGGATATATTAAAACTGGGCGAGGAAGTCCCTGCAGATCTTATTGCGCAGGAAATGGATAATATTAAATCCTGCAAAATAAGCCGGGTCTCTAAAGATAAAGTCGTTGATTCCATAAAGATGTATCTGGCAATAAGGAAAATCTGTAAGGAGGAAGATTATAAGGCAGTTGCTCTCTCGTGCTGGCCAAAACTTATGCCGGTAAAGGAAATGGTAGGATGCCTTATTAATTCAAGGCTCAATAGTGCCGGGATCGTGGCAGGATGTGAGGCTGATGTATTGTCAACCGTTTCTATGCTGATCTTAAGAAATCTAACAGGCAAGATCATAGCGCTCATGGACCTTCCCAAATTTGATGAAAGTGATGATTCGCTTATGCTGTGGCATTGCGGATCAGCCCCCATAGAGATGGCAAATGCCAGGGGAGTGGTACTTGAGAAGCATTATTTTGCTGATTATGCCGAAAGCGTGAAAAATTGCGGTCCAATAACCGACCTGATATTTAAAGAAGGAGAGGTCACGGTGTTCAGGCTTGTTAAAGAATCCGGCCATTTTTACTATTTTACCGGTAAATTTTTTAATGAAGAAAAAAAATCATTTAATGGCAGCAGAGGCTGGGTAAATGAACTTAAATTATACGGCAAGCCTATTGGGGCAATGGATATGGCCAATACCCTGCTTTCAAACGGTCTTCCGCATCATTTCCCTCTGGTCATGGAAAATGTAGGAAAGTATCTGGAGGAATTTGCCTACTGGATGGATCTTAAAAAAATAAAGAGATTGGATTATGAAGATTATTTATATGTGTAATTTATTCTAATATCAGAAGATCGAAGTATAAATTCCGGAAAAAAATTTAATTCGGTGACGATTTATTTATTTAATGTGCGATTATTACTTTTATTCCCTTGCCTCTGAGGGTAGAAGCAATATTGGTGCTTATAGATTCATCTGTAATTATGGTTTTGAGCTCTTCTATGCCTAACCAATTATAGGCGCCAGTAATACTGAATTTATATGAGCCGG
Source organism: uncultured bacterium (assembly GCA_965370465.1). Lineage (GTDB taxonomy): Bacteria > Actinomycetota > Humimicrobiia > Humimicrobiales > Humimicrobiaceae > M55B120. The sequence goes on from CBDUUS010000319.1 coordinate 1,678, forward strand.
CTATGCATATTGGATATTTGGAATTTTTAAAAAGATATTTCTTTAGTGCACATGATTGTGGTGCGAATGCATCCATTACACCAAATTCTTCTGAGATACCATAAGGTGAAAAGAAAAACTTATTGATTCTTATTTTTGACAATAGCTCTTTTTGAATTTCTGATATCATCGCGGCCATTTTTTTATCTAAATAGCCGCCTATGATTATTATATCAATATTTTTTTTATCTATTAACTTTCTGTCATTTAATATTATTGCTGAATTGGTAACAAGAGTTATTTCTTTATCATTTTCTTTTCTTAATTCCTGGATAATATGATTTATTGTGGTTGACGGGTCTATGGCTATTATATCTTTATCTTTAATAAGCTTAACAGCTTCTTTTGCC
>CBDUUS010000320.1:0-2059 GCA_965370465.1 uncultured bacterium
CGTTCAAATACAGGACTATATTAATTTATGGGCACCAATAAATTATAATCAATATATATAGCAAACTACAAGGCTCCTGAAAGACGATTGATCCAAACTAATAGAAATTATTTTTAGTAATAATTAATATGTAGTATTACTTGTATTTAAGTAATACTACTAGTATAATAATACTGAAGTGTATCACTATATTTATTTTTTAGCAGTTAAGGTGGTTATATGCCCAGGATCACTAAAAAAGGACAGGTTACGATTCCTAAAGAAATAAGAGAAAAATTGGGGGTAAGACCCAATGATATAGGAGAGTTTGTTATAAAAGAAGGGAGCGTTATTTTTACTGTGAAAAAAGGAACCCTGCTTGATGCACATAGGAAAAGTACCAGAAAAAAATCTGATATGCATATGATCAGGGATCTAATGGAAAAGGAAAATGCACTAAATATTGTAAGGGAAATGGAATGACCTTTCTTGACACTAATATTTTTATAAGATATTTTGAAAAGGATGATGATGAGAAGGCATTCAAGACTGAAGAATTATTTAAAAAAATAATAGATGGCCAGATAACCTGCTTTACAAATACCATGGTTATTGCAGAGATAGTCTGGGTGCTCGAAAAATATTATAATTGGAATAAAAAAGATGTATGCAAAAATATTGAATTAATACTAAACACGCCAAATATTAGAATATTAGAACGAAATATACTGAAATCTGCAACTGGTATATACAAAGAGCTCAATATTGATTTTATTGATGCATATGATTATGCATATATTAAAGCAAATAATTCTTCAATGATCTATTCTTATGACAGGCATTTTGATAAATTAAACAAGTCATTCGAAGACATTGAAAGGCTTATTCCATAGGGGTAGATCTCTGGTATTATTAACTTAACCTCCTTCAGGCATAGAATATTAAGCGGATCTCAACAAACATATAATTGTTAATAATTATAGAGGCTCCTATAATATAGCTTGAACATGCCTGCAAGATTTATGATTTTATATCCGCAAAAAGATTTGCCATTTCAATAGCTCCAAGCGCGGCCTCCCAGCCCTTGTTTCCCTTTCTCGCGCCTGCCCGGTCTATGGCCTGTTCAAGGCTATCCGGGGTTATCACGCCGAAGGATATGGGAACATCCAGGTCGAGGCTTATCTTTGCAACACCCTTTATTGCTTCACTTGCTATATACTGGTTATGGGATGTATCTCCCTTTATAACAGTTCCCAGGCAGATTATGGCATCATATTTTTTTGTCCGGGCCATGATCTTTACAGCAGACGGGATCTCAAATGCTCCGGGCACCCGGGCTATTTCAATATTATCTCCGGGACAGTTATGCCTTTTGAGGCAGTCCAGGGCTCCATCCAGAAGTTTGGAAGTTATAAAATCATTGAACCTGCTTGTAACTATACCGATCTTTAGTTTGCCTGCATCCAGATTTCCTTCATAATTTTTCATTGTCTTTTCCTTTCGGTCCTTTTCTATAATTTAAAATTAATAATACTTTTTATTGTCAATCCAGCATATGGTCCATCTTTTCCTTCTTTGTATGCAGATACCGCTTATTATTTTTATTGGGCGGGATCTTTATGGGTATCCTTCTGGTTATTTCAAGGCCATAACCCTCAAGGCCCACTATTTTTTTTGGATTATTAGTCATCAGATATAATGTAGAGAGCCCAAGATCAGATAGTATCTGGGCCCCTATGCCATAATCTCTCAGGTCTGCGTCAAAACCAAGGTGAAGATTGGCCTCTACTGTGTCCATGCCCTTTTCCTGAAGTTCATAGGCTTTCATCTTATTGCAGAGCCCTATGCCCCGCCCTTCCTGAGCCATATAAAGAAGCACGCCGCGGCCCTCTTTATTTATCATTTTGAAAGCATTATCCAGCTGGTCCCCGCAGTCGCATTTCATTGAGCCAAAGGTATCCCCTGTAAGGCATTGGGAGTGGACCCTGACCAGAATATTCTTTTTATCTTTTACATCACCTTTGACAAAAGCTATATGGGTCTCGGGATTTATAATGGATCTGTAGGTCACAGCTCTGAA
>CBDUUS010000321.1:0-2053 GCA_965370465.1 uncultured bacterium
GCTTTTGCCCTTATCTTCTCTATGTCAATATCACCCTCTGCATATCCTGTGGCAATAGCAGATTCTGCCACAGCTACTGCTACAGCAGGCATGACTCTCGGATCAAATGGTTTTGGGATTATATAATCATAGTTTGCCTCATCCGATATTATATCTGCAATTGCCTTTGCTGCAGCAAGCTTCATCTCTATATTTATCTCATCTGCACCTGCGTCAAGCGCTCCCCTGAATATCCCGGGGAAAGCAAGTACATTGTTTACTTGATTGGGGTAGTCGCTTCTGCCGGTGGCCATTATTTTTACTCCTGCTTCTTTTGCAAGAGCTGGAGATATTTCGGGTTCTGGATTGGCAAGCGCAAAGATTATTGGTCCGTCTGCCATGGTCCCTATCATATCAGGAGTAAGTACATCTGCAGCAGATACTCCTATAAAGATATCAGCTTTTTTTACTGCATCAGCCAGACTTCCTTCTATATTTTTTAGATTGGTGATCCCGGCCATTTCCTGCTTATATATATTGAGATCCGCTCTTCCCTGATATATTATTCCCTTTGAGTCGCACATGATAATATTCTTTACATCAATATAGTTTAGAAGATTTGCAATAGAGGTGCCTGCTGCTCCTGCACCGTTTATTACGACTTTTGCATCCCTAATATCTTTTCCATATATCCTGCAGGCATTAAAGAGTCCCGCAATGACCACTATTGCGGTACCGTGCTGATCATCATGGAATGTAAGCATGCCGGTCTCTTTCTTTAGTCTTGACTCTATATCAAAGCATCTTGGAGCTGAAATATCTTCAAGATTGATCCCTGCAAATGAGGGTTCAAGCAGCTTTACAGTCTCCACTATGGTACTGGTGTCCTGGCTATCAATACATATTGGAAATGCTGCAACTCCTCCGAACTGGCGGAAGAGAATGCATTTCCCTTCCATCACCGGAAGTGCCGCCCGGGGGCCTATATTTCCAAGGCCAAGAACTGCCGAGCCGTCTGATACCACTGCTATCATATTACCCCTTGCTGTATATGTATTTAAGGTAGAAGGGTCCTTATATATTTCCCTGCATGGCTGGGCGACTCCGGGAGAGTATGCAAGAGAAAGGTCCTTTTCATCTTTTACGTCTACTTTTGGGACCACGTCGATCTTGCCTTTATATTTTTTGTGCATGTTTAAAGACTCTTCATAGATATCCATTTGATTTTCCTCCAGGGAGCTGACTGCTGCTCCAGCTCTATTTCTTACTGGCCGCCTCTGCCAGATATTTATTAATAAAATTTTAAAAATTCAGACATTTCATTATAGGCTCTATATCCCTATCAGTTCAACTGTTTTTCCACTTTATTTTATTAAGAATCACTATTTTATTCTTTATCAGATAATTCAGACTCTCCAGTGTCATATTAGCATATATGGAATATTTTTTTTCAAGTTTTATGATCACTTCTCTCTGATTATAGCCGGGCTCCTGACAGTCTTCTTATATGCAAGCTTTTCAAGCAATAGCTCCTCTGCAGAAAAACTTTTAGCAATGCTTTTAAGGTCAAGTCTCAGGAGCGGATGATCCTTATCGTTTTTTTTAAGGTAAAAACCATTGTTTATAAGGAATTTAAATGATATTAGCGGACTGTTTTCAAACTCATCTTCGGTGGTATCATCATTGAGCCTTTTTCCTATTGTCTCTATGGACCCAATATTACTTTTTAAAAGGTCCTTTTCAAGCTCAATGAGCAATTTCTTTTTTATCCCGGACTCATTCTGTGAAGGTTCCACAAATATACAGCCCAGAAAAGTGCTTTTTGGATCAGGAGGATAGACTTTAAATGATTTTAATCTGGGGAAAAGATTATAATCGCCGGCAAATAGCATGCCTATGCAATTATCGTTTTTGAAGGCTCCCTTTACTATCCCTCCATTATTGCTAAAAATAGCCAGTTTTTTCCGATCAGCTTTTTTATAGCTCTTCTCATAAAACCTGCGGTTGAGCAGGTCCTTTGCTTCAGATATGCTCTTTATGCTTAGAACATCTCTTAGAAAACTCTCTTCATTAT
>CBDUUS010000322.1:0-2050 GCA_965370465.1 uncultured bacterium
CTCTTTAAATATATTTTCTTTTGCTTACAGGTTTTCCCTTACTGCAGCAGCAACTGCATCAGCGTCAAATCCATAAGCAGTAACAAGTTCTGCAGGATCTCCGGAGGCACCAAATTTGTCCTGCACTCCAAGACGCACTACCTTTGCCGGATTTCTGGTTGAAAGCAGCTCACATACTGCGCTCCCGAGCCCTCCGATCACGCTGTGATCCTCAACAGTAATAACAAGATCTGTCTTTTTTACACTATCGATTATTAAATCTTCATCAATAGGTTTTATAGAGGCCATATTTATCACATCTACTTCTATGCCCTCGCCTTCCAGAATTTTTGCTGCATCAAGTGCAATATGTGTCGTAAAGCCGGCACTTATTATAGTCGCAGCATCACCTTCCATGATCTTTATGCCCCTGCCGATCTCAAATTCATAACTGTCATTAAAGATGACAGGGCTGCCTCCCCTGCAGAGCCTGACATAGCAGGGCCCATTATATTCAATTATTTTTTCAATGATCTTTCTGGTCTCTGTCGCATCTGCCGGAGAGAGGACCAGTATATTAGGAATGGATCTCATTATTGCGACATCTTCTATGGCCTGATGTGTTGCTCCATCCTCCCCAATAGTGATACCGCTATGTGTGGCACATATTTTGACATTTAGCTTCGGGTATGCAACTGAGCTGCTCACCTGATCACATGCCCGCCTTGTAGCAAATACGCTGAATGTGGAAGCAAATGGTATCTTCCCCATTGTTGCAAGCCCGGCAGCTACGCTCATCATATTGGATTCAGCTATTCCAAGATTAAAAAACCTTTCCGGGAATTTTTTGCCGAATACTGCAGTTTTAGTAGATTTAGAGAGGTCGCAGTCAAGGACCACTATATCCTGATTTATTTCTCCCAGCTCTGCCAGTGCATCTCCATAAGCTTCCCTGGTTGCTATCTTTTTATCATTTGAAGTATTTAATAATTTTTCAATATCTTTGTTTATCATAATGGTTCTCCTGTCCGGTAGAATTTAATAATATAAGCCCCATGCTTTAAAAACTTTTTCTATATAATATAAGGCGCAGCAGCCTAACTTGCACCTATATCGCATACCGCCTTTTCCTTTTCTTCTTTACTCGGTGCATTACCGTGCCATTCGCAGGCATTTTCCATAAATGTAACTCCCTTTCCCTTGATTGTACTGGCAATAATACATACCGGACTCCCCTTAACAGAAATACCATTTTTAATAGCTTCCTCAATACTTTCAAGATCATGGCCGTCTATTTCCAATGTCTTCCATCCAAATGACTTCCATTTTTCAGCCATAGGCGCCGTGTCCATTATGTCTTTTGTAAAACCATCGATCTGGAGCCCATTAAGATCCAATATTGCTATAAGGTTATCAAGCTTGTAATGCCTTGCAGCCATGGCCGCTTCCCAGATCTGGCCCTCATCGCATTCTCCGTCTCCAAGCACAGCAAATACTTTTATATCACTGCCGTCCAGTTTTGCGCCAAGAGCCATACCGACTGCACATGATAGCCCCTGCCCCAGCGAACCTGTTGTCATATCAACACCCGGAGTCTTATTCATATCAGGATGGCCCTGGAGCATGCTTCCATATTTTCTTAAGGTTATTAATTCTGATTTGTCGAAATATCCCTTCTCCGCCAGTGCCGCATATAAAACCGGACATGCATGCCCCTTTGAAAGCACTACCCTGTCCCTGTCTCTTTTTGCAGGATCCTTTGGGTCGATATTCAATATGCCGCTGAAATAAAGATATGAAAATACATCTGCCATTGAAAGCGAACCACCCGGATGTCCCGAGCCAGAGGCGCACAGCATCTCTATAATGTCTACCCTGATATCTTTTGCTTTCTGCTCAAGCATTTCTTTTAGTTTTGAGTCCATAGATCTCTCCTTATATTTTTACAACAATAATAAAAGCATTTTTTATAAAACAGCTCCTCCTCCCCTGAAAGAGCAAAAGTGCAAATATACTAATGCATTTGACTGTATGATTATAGTAAAAAGCGGGAAAATATAGAAGTAAGAAT